>NZ_JBHTDO010000010.1:0-227882 GCF_042666575.1 Actinoplanes sp. GCM10030250
TCCGCGAAGCCGGTGGAGATCGAGACCGCCTGCCGGCCCGAGGTCGCCACGTACGCCAGCCCGGAGACCACCGCACCGGCGGCGGCACCGATGGCCACCCGCAGGCGCCTGCTCGCCACCAGCGGACGGGCCGAGAAGTGTCCCGGCAGGCGCCGCAGCACCAGCACGAACATCACCAGCGTGCAGGTCTCCACGAGGAACTGTGTCAGCGCCAGGTCGGGGGCGCCGTGCAGGATGAACAGGACCGCGGTGGCGTACCCCGTCACCCCGACCAGCACCACCGCCGACAGCCGCCGCCGCGCCCGGGTCGCGAACACGGCCGCGATGATCAGCGCCGCAGCCGGGATCAGCTGAAGAGGGTGATCCCACAGCTGGAAGCCACCCGGTAGCGGCCCGGACAGCAGCGCCGCACCGCCGAGCAGGACCAGCACCACCAGGATCGTCCCGAGATAGATCGGCAGGGAGCCGCGCTGGGTGGCGCCGGTGACCTCGACCGCGAGCCGCCCCAGCCCGCCGGTCACCCGCTCGTACGCCGCGGCCCCGTGCACGGGCAGCCGCAACCGCCGCCACCATCGGGTTCTGACGTTGATCAGGAACATCCCGGCACCGGCCGTCAGGACCAGCGCGGACAGGCCCAGGGCCGGCGTCAGACCGTGCCAGACGGCGAGGTGGTAGGTGCCCCCATCCGGATAGATGTCGGCATAACCGGCCAGGTTCCGGTCGATCACCGGCGCGAACAGCCCGGCCACCAGCCCGGCCACCGCCAGCAGCGCCGCCGGGGCGAGGAACGCCCATCCGACCCGCTCGACGGGGCGTGCCGCGACCTCGGGCTTGTCCGCAAAGGCTCCCCAGAGGAACCGCAGCGTGTAGGCCACCGTCAGCGCCGAACCGCAGACGACAACGGCCAGGACCGCCCACTCCCAGCCGCCACCGGCCAGGAAGGCCTCGAAGATCGCCTCCTTGCCGACGAAACCGGCGAGCGGCGGCACGCCCGCCATGGACAGCGCCGCCAGCACCGCCACCACCCACACCGCCGGCACCGATCGCCGCAGACCGCTGAGCTCACGCAGGTCCCGGGTGCCCGCGCTGTGGTCGATGATGCCGACCACGAAGAACAGCGCCGCCTTGAACAGGGCGTGAGCGAGCAGCATCATCACGCCGGCCAGCGCCGCGTCGCGGAAACCCGCACCGAGAACGATCACCAGAAGACCCAGCTGGCTGACCGTCCCGTACGCCAGCAGCAACTTCAGATCGTGCTGGCGCAGCGCCGTCCAGCCGCCGAAGAGCATCGTCACGGCACCGGCGACCAGCACCACGGGACGCCACGACCCGGCGCCGGCCAGCGCCGGGCCCAGCAGAGCGACCAGGAAGACACCGGCCTTGACCATCGCCGCGGCGTGCAGATAGGCGCTGACCGGAGTCGGTGCGGCCATCGCCGCGGGCAGCCAGAAACTGAACGGAAAGATCGCCGACTTCGACAGCGCGCCGAGCAGCAGCAAAATCACCGCCACCGCCAGATAGCCGCCGCCCGGCAACGCGGACGCGACCTGCGACCAGCGATAGGTGCCCGCGTGCTCGCCGAGCATGATGATCCCGACAAGCATCGCCAGCCCACCCACAGTGGTGACGATCAGCGCCTGCAACGCCGCCTGCCGGGACGCACGACTAGCCGGATCATGGCCGATCAGCAGATACGACAGGACGGTCGTCAGTTCCCAGAAGACATACAGCACGATCAGGTTGTCCGAGACGACCAGACCCAGCATCGCACCGGCAAAACCGACGAAAACCCCGGCGAACCGGCCCAGCCCCGGCTCACCAGGCGAGAAATACCGGGCGCAGTAGAACAAGGCCAGCGCGCCCACACCACCGACAAGCAGCACCATCAGCCAGGACAGGGTGGTCATCCGCAGCGCCAGCTCCAGGCCGAGGGAACTCGCCCACGGATACACCTCGCTGACCGCTCCCCCGCCGCCCATCGCGGACGTCCGGGCCAGCGCCCACCCCAGCCCGGCAGCCGGCACCAGCCCCAGCACATAGAACGCCCGCAACCCGAGCCTGCGGACGAGAGCGGGCGCCAGCAGCGCGGCCATCAGATGAGCGGTCAGCAGCACCAGCACGCGTGGTCCCCCTCCGTCTGCCGACAGTCCTGCTCAATGGCGGCGGGGTACCCGTCTTCGGCTCAGGCTACCCGCTTGCGGCGCTCCGGCGGAGCCTCAGCCGTTGATCAGCACATCAAGCCGGGCAGGTGGCCGCGTCGCCAACCGGTATCGAAGTCGGGCGTGGGTGACGGCACGGCGGTCCCGTCGCGGATTACTGCGACAATCGATGCACCTGTACGGGTACGCGCTCGCGCGTCGGCGAACCGCCGTCCCCCGTCCCGGGTCCATCGCCGGGTTCGCCGCTGCGCCATGCCCATATTGCCAGATTTTAGGCCCTGCCGAGTGCGTCCACTGCGTCTTCCGTATGGGCGCTGTCGACCTCCACCACATACCGGCGGGGCTTCTCGCGGTCGCCACGCCCGTCGGTTCCCCAGTGGATGATCAGCCCCATGACGCCTCCGGCGACCGATCCGATCAGCACGGCACCCAGGAGCACGTCCAGCCACGCCACGCCGGTGAGTACCAGAACCAGCACGAGTCCCGTCAGCATGCCCAGCCATGCGCCGAGACCCGCTCCGATCAGCCCAGCCCGCCCCTCGGCGACATGCCCGGACGGCTCGGCCCGGTGCGGGCCGACATCGATGATGCGGACGTGCAGGACCGGGAAGCCGGCGTCGAAAAGCCGGAGCACCAGCCGCGCGGCGTCGGGATAGGAGGAGAACTCGCCCAGCCGGTAGGAGCCGTCCACGGAGCGGTCGGTGTCATGAATCAAGGTCGCGTTGGTGGCCATGTCGTCTCGCCGCCTCTCAAGTAGTTGGCATGACCGAACTATTGCAGAATCAGTTGGTTTTACCGCCCACGTGGACCCACCTCACATCGGCGGATCAGGTGGGAAGGAGCGAATGAATCTCGCGCCCCGCCCGATCTTCGGCATCTGCAGTCGCCGTTTCCGCGTCCGAGCGAAGCGGAACCATAACGACAGGTATCCGCGCCGTCTGAAGCAGTCGAGCGGCGACACTGCCCAGCAAGAGATTGACGAATGCGCCATACCCACGATTGCCCACCACCAGGACGGACGCATGGACCGATTCGGCAAGCTCCAGAATCCTCTGAGGTACGTCACGGGCGATGCTTTCGGATCCCAGCACGGTGGCGTGGAGACCGTCGTCCTGGAGTTGCCGGACAGCATGCCGGAGAGCGCGGCTCACCACCCTGTTGTCCTCCGCGAGGAAACCGCCTCGGCTGATGGTGACTTCTTGAACGTGAATGATGACGACTTCAGCGCCGACAGCGTGGGCAAGAGCCTTGACCGGAGGTAGCGCGCCGAGGCTGGACGGGGAACCGTCGGTGGCCCACGCAATCGTCGTAAACACGGCTCCTCCTTGAAGTACGTCTGTCCTCACCGCGGAATGGCGCAGTAATGGACAGGGCGTTGCGGCTGCAGGCTCGTCCCGCGCCTCACTATCGTCAGTCTGCTCCGGAAACCAGCCGGAAGCACTGGCCGTCCTCAGCCAGCTTGGCCATGCTTCGTTGCCGACCATCTGCAAGTCGCGGGGCGTTCCGAAGGTTCGCTCCGCCCGTGGCAAGCGCGAAGCGCCACTGTTGCAGTAGGTCGGACCAGCCCTGCCATCCGGAAGGAGCCTTTGCCGGCGTACATGGCTTCGTCTGCCCTGTGCAACAGGACAGCGGCATCCCGGTTCGCTGTGACTGGACGCGACAGCGGTCAGCGACCGCACCAGGCGCGGGCCGGCGCGGTACGAACCAGTAGCCCACTGGCCAGCAGGGCAAACAGCGCCAGCGGACCGCATGCCATTGCTGCGGCGAGGGCCGGGTCGATCTCAATAGTGCGCAGCGCACTGAGAAGTGGTCCGCCAAGCAGAAGGCCGGCGATGGCGAGCAGGAGCGCCGCGGCGACGGGCGCGGCGAACCAGCGCATCACCCGCCAAGCGGTCGGTCCGCCGTACCAGAGCCCTCGGAGCACGCCCACGACCGCCACCGTGCAGCCCGCCAAAGCGAGCCAGTTTCCCGCGCCGCCGCTTTCAGCGAGCAACGCGACGTCCACGGCGAGGGTGTACGCCCACCAGAACGCGAGCAGCGACATGCTCGCGACGATGCTGAGCGGTCGCCGTGGTGGCTTCCGGTCCGCCGGCAGGGCCACGTGATGCAACCGGTCGGTGGTCATCGTCGGATCTTATGGCCGGGTACCCGTTCGTTCGTATAGACGCTGATCAACATCGCTGGCATGTTAGGTTCTGCACCCAGCGCTAGCGGGAGTGTTGATGCCGGGTCCGGTGATGCAGGCGTTCATGGTCCTGCCCATCGTGGTAGCCGTCGTGGTCGTCGGCTTTCGCGCCGGGGGTATACGTGCCCTTCTGACGCTGCGGCTACGCCACCGCTGGCTCGTCGGAGTCGCGGTGGCCGTGCAGCTTCTCCGCCAATCCGATCCCGGTTGGGCAATGACTGTCCTGAGTGCCGCCGGCGGGATTGTGCCGGTCATCCTGATCTGGCTGCTCGTGGTCACGTTCGCATCGTTGAATTTCTCCATGATGGCGTCTCGGGCGCGTGTGGCCATGGCGATGTTCATCGTGGGCATGACGCTGAACACCGTGGTGATCGCGGTGAACGAGGGAATGCCGTTCTCGGTCGGCGCCGCCCGATGGGCCGGCCTGACCGAGGCTGAGATCGACGCGTACGTACCCGGCCACCCTCCCCTGACGAACGTGAGCCGCCTCGCGCCGCTGGCCGATGTGGTGCCGGTGCCCGGCGTTCACGCCGTGGCGAGCGTCGGGGACGTGCTCATCTTCGGTGGGTTGACGTGGTTGCTGATCGCGATCATGATGCGAGGCATCCGGGACCCGGCGGCATCGACGTCCGTGCGTCGTGACCAGTTGTCCTGAGTCCGGTCCGGACCGTCTCAACGTACCTGGGAGAATCTCATGTCACGCCTGCGCATGGCCTGGACCGCTGCACTGTCGATGGTTACCGTGGCCGGCGCCGTATATGTAGCAGTCGCGCCGTACACCCAAGGCCACTGAGCGCGTCCGGCGAGGTGGCGTCATTCGCTCGATAGCGTCACCGGTCGGCCCGGACTTTTCGGCAGACTTACCGGACGGTGAGCGTCGCGGCGAGTGAAGTGTTGTCTGCGGAGTTGCCCACATATACGGCGTACTCGCCTGGCTTGGTGACGAAACTTCGCGTCCCAGGATCCCACACGCCGAACGGGTGGTTGGTCGCCGCTGCGTCGATGGTGATCGTCATCGGCTTCGACTCCCCCGGCTCCACGAAGACCTTCTGGAACCCGACGAGTCGCTTGGGGGGCTGTCCCTGCACCGGTATCCCCAGGTACACCTGCACCACCTCGGCGCCGGCCACCGGGCCGGTGTTGATGACCGTCGCGGTCACGGTGACCGGCGCATGCCCCGCATCCGGCGCGTTCACCGCCACGTCGACGATGTCGAACGTGGTGTAGGACAGGCCGAACCCGAACCCGAACAGCGGCGTGATGCCCTGTGCCTGGAACCAGCGGTACCCGATCTCCAGCCCTTCGGAATAGCGGATCACCGGGTAGCCATCTCCCTCGTCCGTACCGGGATACCGCTCCGGCTTACCGGCGTACAGGGTGTCGTCTTCCGATCTCGGATAGGTGGTCGGCACTTTGCCGGACGGGTTCACGACGCCGAACAGCAGGTCGGCGACGACGTGGCCGTCCTCGGCGCCCTGGTTCCAGACCTCCAGCACGGCGCGGGCCTCGTCGATCCACGGCATCAGCACCGGGTTGCTGTTTTTGAGCACCACCACGGTGGCCGGGTTGACGCTCAGCAGTTCTTGGAGCATCCGGTTCTGGTCGTTGAGCATGTTGGCGTCCGCCTGATCAGCGCCCTCGGTCGCCACCAGCCCAGCCATCAGCACCACCACGCCGGCCTGCCCGGCCGCTGTTCTGGCCTCGTCCAGGTTGGACAGGTCGTCGGCGACGGTCACCTTGGTGACCGTTGCGGCGCAGCCGAGGTCACGCAGTACATCCTGCATGCCGTCCAGCGGTGGCACGGTGTACAACGGGGTCACCTTGGAGGAGCCGCCACCGCCCAGGCACGCCTCGTCGACGAAGGTGGACTGGCCGATGATGACGATGGAGCCGGCATCGTGGTTCAGCGGCAGCAGCCCGCCGTCGTTCTTGAGCAGGACGGCAATCTGCGAGCCGATGGTCCGGGCGACGGTGCCATGGGCCTGCGCGTCGATTACACCGGGCTTGTACGGGCGGTCGAACTGCCCGAACCGGAACATTTGCGTGTAGCGGCGCACCAGGGCACGGTCGACGGTCTCGATTTCGAGGCTGGTGTCTTGCAGGGCGGCTTTGACATTCGCCTCGTTGAGCCACTTGGCGTCCGGCATTTCGTGGTCCATGCCGGCGTTGAGGGAGGGGGCTGCGGAGCGGCACGACCAGAAGTCGGACTGGACGTACCCTTCGAAGCCCCATTCGGTACGCAGGACATCGGTCAAGGTGTGCCGGTACTCGGTGGCGTAAACCCCGCGGATACGGTTGTAGGCACTCATGAAAGCGGCGATCTTCGCGTCCTTGACCAACATCTCGAACGGCAGCAGGTAGAGCTCGCGCAGGACGTGCTCGTCCACTTCGACGTTGGTCCGGAACCGCTCGTACTCCTGGTCGTTGACCACGTAGTGCTTGCCCATGGCGATCACGTCGTGCGCCTGGATGGCCTTGGCCACCGCGACCGCCATCACTCCGGTCAGGTAAGGATCCTCGGAGAAGTACTCGAAGTTACGGCCCGCGATCGTGGTCCGGTGCAGGCACACGCCGGGGCCCTCGAGGACGTGCTGGCCCAGCGTGGCGGTCTCCGCGCCGATGATGTCACCGTAGGAGTGCGCCAGGTCGGGGTCGAACCCGGCGGCGAGCCCGATCGTCATCGGCAGGGAGGTGGCGGGCGGGCTGGGCGTACCGTCGCCCATGCCGACTCCGACCGGGCCGTTGGTGATCCGGAATCGGGGGATGCCCAGCTCGTCGATGGCCGGCACATGCCGCTCGACCCGGATCTGGGCGGCGAGCTGGTCCATGTCCGCCCCGGACTGCGCGGCCTGGGCGCTGAGGGCGTAGATGTCGATGGTCTCCATGGCGCCGTGCAACTGGGCGATCTTCTGCTCCAGCGTCATGGCCTCCACGAGCTTCTCGGCCCGCTCGCGGAAGGAGAGAATCGTATCGCGCCAGGCGGCTGTGCTCTCGGACAAGGCGGTGTCCCTTCGGTGGCGCGTACGCGGACATCGAGGCGGAGACTCGGCCTCCTGCCGAAGCGGCGTCAGAACCCTCCTCATCCTGCGCCTCGCCGGAACCGACGGCAAGCGGGCAGAATACGTACGCTGTAGATCTTTCCGTCCGGCCGCCGTCAGCCGGCGAAGAGCCGGACCGGAAGGCCGGCGACCCCGACGTCGGCTGTGAAGAGCGATCCTGCGAGTGGGTCCTCGCGGGTGTCGATGTTCTCCTGTGAGGTGGTGATGAACAGCTGGTCGAGGTGCTCGCCGCCGAAGGTGCAGGCAGTCACCTTGCGCGCCGGCACCGACAGCTTTTCCTCCAGCACGCCCTCGGGGCTGTATCGGTAGACGGCACCGCCGTTCGACACCGCGGTCCATACGCCGCCCTCGGCATCGACGGTCAGCCCGTCCGGGCGGCCGCCGTCGGGCAGCTCGGCGAACGTACGCCGGTTGGTCAGCCCGCCGGCGGTGTCGTAGTCGAACACCGAGATGGAGAGGGTTGCGGTGTCGTTGTAGTAGGCCCGCGACCCGTCCGGACTCCACTCCAGCCCGTTCGACACCGTGACCTGCTCCAGCACCACCTCCACGGAACCGTCCGGGGCGATCCGGTAGAGCGAAGCCGCGCCTGCCGCTTGGTCGTAGGCCATCGACCCACAGTAGAAGCGGCCGTCCGGATCGCAGCCGCCCTCATTCATCCGCAGACCGGGGTCACTCCACAACTCCGGCAGCGCGGTCACGGTCCCGTCGGGATCCTCCAGCGCGAAGCCGCGCGCCACCCCGATGACCGCACCACCACCGCGGCGGGGGCGGACTGCCGCGGCTACCGACCCGACGTGGCGACGTTCGAGTGAGCCATCCATCCGCAAACTCAGGACGTCCCCGGCCAACATGTCCACGAACCGCAGCCCGCCCCATCCGGGATACCACACCGGGCCCTCGCCGTGATACACCACGGGACCAGTCACCTGCTCCACACCCATCTCGGTCCTCCGACATCGCATCGTCGCTCGTTCCGCCCCGGTATTCCCCTCAGTACCCATGCAAGCGCCTTCTGCTCGTTTCTCTTGACGGTCTGACCGGGCAAGCTGACACAGTGGGCGAGTGACGCTTCCGCATGAACCTTCGGCCGCAGCCGACAGCGCTGAGCCCGATACAGGTTCTCCGCCCACGCTGGTGGTGCTCGGCGCCGCCGGTGACCTCACGACCCGCCTGCTGCTGCCTGGACTTGCTGGACTGGTGAGCCGCCGGAATCTGAAGGTGCAGTTGGTCGGCAGCGACCGTGTCGAGTGGGACGACGATCAGTGGCGTAGCCGCATTCGGCACGCCTTTGCCGGCGAGACGGAATCCACGCCGGCGGTGGACACCGTCGTCAGCACCGCGAGCTACGTCAAGGCCGACGTCGCGGCACCGGATGACCTCGACCGCCTGCTGAAACCGTACGCGGCAGGTCCGCTGGTCCTGTATTTCGCCTTGCCGCCCGCGGTCGCGGAGCAGGCCTGCCAGGCGCTTACCCGCCTCACTCTGCCCGCGGCTACCCGGCTGGTGATGGAAAAGCCGTTCGGCAGCGACGCGGCAAGCGCCGAGAGGCTCAACCACGTCACGACCCGCCTAGTGCCGGAAGATCAGGTCTACCGGGTGGATCACTACCTGGGCCTGTCCACCGTGCTCAACATCTTCGGGCTGCGCTTCACCAACCGGATGCTCGAGTCGGTCCTGGACTCCACCCACGTGGCCAGTGTCGACATCGTTCTCGATGAGCGCCTGGCCCTCGAGGGCCGGGCCGGCTACTACGACCACGCCGGCGCCCTCGTCGACATGCTCCAGAGCCACGCCCTGCACGTGCTGTCCCTGCTAGCGATGGAGCCGCCGGCCAGCCTCACCGCCCGCGACGTACGCGACAGCGCAGCGGCGGTGCTGCGGGCCACCCGGGTGTGGGGCAACGACCCGGTCGGCAGCAGTCGACGGGCCCGCTACACCGCCGGCAGGGTGGGTGACCGGATGGTGCCGTCGTACGTTGACGAGGACGGCGTCGATCCGGCCCGGGGTACCGAGACCTTCGCCGAGGTGGTGGTGGAGGTGAACACCTGGCGTTGGGCCGGCGTGCCGTTCCGCCTGCGTACCGGAAAGGCCCTGCACAAGCTCGACAAGCGCGTGATGATCACGTTCAAGGAACCCAGGTGGGTCCCCGAGGGCCTGCTCGGCTACGAGCGGCCCGACCGGATACACATCGGCCTTGACCCTGAGGTGCTGCGGGTGGACTTCAACATCAACGGCGCCGGGGACCCACGGGTGGTCGATCGGGTCGCCATGGGAGCGAACCTCGAGCCCGGGGACCTACCGCCTTACGGTCAGGTACTCGCCGGCGTACTTGGCGGAGACCCGACGCTGTCGGTGCGGGGCGACCAGGCCGTGCAGACCTGGCGGATCATGGAACCGGTGTTGCGGGCCTGGCGCGACAACGCCGTGCCGCTACAGGACTACGAGGCGGGCAACGACGGTCCGGTCCCGCTGATAGTCGCCTGACCAGCAGACCGGGTGACTACGACAGCGTGTTGTTGACCCGGGCCGTTGTGCGCAGTTCCTGGTCGGCGGTGACAAGTTCGGTGATGGCGGCCTCGGACCGGCCAGGCACGCATTGTTGGCCGCCAGCTGCGACGCCTTACCTCAGCCGGAACAGGACCTCGCCCGCGTTGGGCACGACGAAACTGCCCGCGGCGATCTCGGCCGGCAGATCGACGCTGTCCGGGTCGAGGTAGCCCAGGTTGGCGGCGTGGCAGACCTCCTCCGGGATCCGCGTCGCCAGCGTCACCCGTACGCGTAGCCGTTCCTCGCCGGTCTCGGCGTCGTAGGTGCCCGCGCCGCGCAGGTGGGTGGAGTGCGCGAGGGTGCCCCAGTGGATGTCCTTGAAGCGGTCCCACTGCTTCACGAAGTAGTCGCGGCAGTGGTAGCCGATCTCGTTGATCTCCGGGTGGCTCGTGGAGATCTCGGTGATGTGCGGAGCGTAGAGGATGACCTCGCCGCCGTCGGCCACGGCCGGCTCGAGCTTGTAGAAGCCCTTGGCACCGGTCCAGATGTCCTCGTACATCTCCGGCACCAGCGAGATGACCCGATGCACCGGGTCGTCGAGGTAGTGCACGTGGGTCGCCGCGCAGACCTCGGCGGCGTCCGCCCAGGCGGAGATGGTGTCGCCGAACGAGATCGAGTGCAGATCTTGGCTGCCTGCGTCGCCGACCACACAGAAGGACAACTTCTCCGCCGGTACGCGCGCAGCGCCCTCGTTGATCAGCGCCCGGACCGGGGTGATCGCCGTGGTGCCGATGATCTCGGCTGAGGTGATGAGCGCGCCGATCCAGTGCGAGACGTCGATGATCTCCTGGCCGGCGACCCCGGGGAAGAAGTATTTGTTGCCTCCGGAGATCCCGACCACCTCGTGGGGCAGGACCGGCCCGACGACCAGTGCGATGTCGTGCTCGACGACGGCCTTGTTGAGCAGCACCCGGACGTCCATGCTGAGCCGTCCCCCGGACAGCTCCGCCAGCCGCGCCGCGGGAATCGTTCCCAGGTCGGCGAACGTCTCCGGCAGCCACCACTCGTGGTTGAGCACGGTCATGCCGGGATAGGTCGCTTCCAGCGCGCCCTCGACGAACCCGAGGTGCCGGGCGATCGCCGCATCGGTCATCGGCTGATGGGTGCCGAGCGCGATGAGTGTGGTCATTTTGCTCGCCCGCCCGGCCAGCGCCTCGTGGACCGCCCCGAGCAGCAGCGGCAGCGGGCAGGTGCGGGTGCCGTCCGGCACCAGGATGCAGACGCTGCGGCCGTCGAGATCCACGCCTGCCAGCCGATGTCCCACGAAGTCGCGTATCTGCTCGTCGGAAAGCACCGTCGTGGCGCCGCCGAGGCGGGTAGCCGGGAGACGATTGTGAACGGGTGTTCCGGCGATGCTCGTCATGGTCCCAATCTGCGCTTCCCCGTCCGGTGGGGCAAGCGCGAGTGCAACTGGCGGCAACTGGAGGACCGCAGTCGCACAAACGCCCAGCTCACCATCATCCGAGAGCTGGCGATCACCAGGGCGTCGACCGCCTTGACAAGGCCGACGTCCGCCGGCTGGCCCGTGCCATGCGACTGCCGTGCGTGGAGAAGCCGCCGGCGCCCTGCCTCGCGTCCCGGATCCCCCACGCCGAGGCGGTTGATCACGGGGGTGGTGGGCCGGGAGGCAGGCCCTCCTTGAGGGACGGACCGGAGGTGTCGGCCGGCCCGTGTCCCAGGGGCAGATCGGCGGCGAGCCGGCGCAGGGAGGTGTATGCCGGGACGAGCGCTCCGTACAACTCGGCGAAGATCGGGAGCAGAGTGGCGTAGACGGCGGCGTTGTCAGGATTCGGGTGCACCGTCTCGGAGATGTGGACCAGGTCGGCGGCGACGTCGATGGACTCGACGATGCCGAGGGCCTGCATGCCGAGCAGCGCGGCACCGTAGCTCGACCCCTCGTGCCCAGCCGGGAACTGCACGTCCATGCCGAGGGTGTCAGCGAGCATCTGGCGCCACAGCGAGCTGCGGGCGAAGCCGCCACTCGCCCGGAGCTGGCGGATTTCGAGGCCGGTGGCGCGCATCGACCGCAGCACTAGGGCGAGCTGCTGACAAACACCTTCCAGTGCGGCCCGGACGAGGTGCGGACGCCGGTGCGCGTTGGTCAGGCCGACGTAGGCCCCGCGTGGCAGCGAACTCCAGTGTGGGGCGCGCTCACCGAGCAGGTACGGCAGCATGATGAGTCCACCGCTGCCGGCCGGCACGGAAGCGGCCAGGTCGAGCAACTCTTCCTGCGGCTTGTCACCGAGGTCCGGAGCCAGGGCGTCACCGGTCCACTCCAGGACGATGCCGCCGTTGTTGATGGCGCCGCCGACGACCCAGCGGTCCGCGGTCAGGGCGTAGCAGAACACGCCACCGAGGGGGTCGACCGCAGGGCGCTCCACCATGACCCGCAGGGCGCCGCTGGTGCCGATCGAGCAGGCGGCGACACCGGGCGCGACGGCACCGAGCCCGAGATTGGCCAGCGGGCCGTCACCGGCGCCGACGACGACTGGTGTGGTGGCCGGCAGGCCGGTGGCCTCGGTCGCGGCCGCGGTCAGACCGGGAAGCACGGTCGTCGTGGGGACCAGCCGCGGCAGTTGTTCGGGGTCGACCCCGGCGAGGTGCATCGCCTCGGTGTCCCATTGCATGCGGTGGATGTCCATCAACCCACTGGCGGACGCCACTGAGTGGTCGGTGACCAGTACCCCGCACAGCCGCAGCAGGACGTACTCTTTGATACCGGCCCATTGCGCGACCCGTCCGCAGAGCTCGGGTTCGTGCTCGTGAAACCACAGCAGTTTCGGCAGCGGCGCCATCGGGTGCACCGGGGTGCCGGTACGCCGGTGCAGGGCGAGTCCGCCGGCCGAGGCCCGGATCCGTTCGGCCTGCGCACTGGACCGCGAGTCGGCCCAGGTCACGGACGGGGTGATCGGCACGCCGTCAATATCGAGACCGATCAGGCTGTGCATCGCGGTGCTGAATGACAGACCGGCGACCGGGCGGACGAGGCCGGCGACGACCGTACGGACCGTCTCCAGGACGGCGGCGTAAATCAGCTCGGGATCCTGCTCGGCCCAGCCCGGATGCGGCTCCATGAGCGGGTAGCCGGCCGAGTGCGAGCCGACGGCCGCGCCGCCGGTGTCGTACGCGACCGATATCGTACTCGTGGTGCCGATGTCGACGCCGATCACCACGGCGTCCGCACCCGTTGACGACGGCATCGTGGTCAACGGTCATCCCCTCCAGGGCGGTACACATCGTTGGGACGGTTCAGCCGTTCGGAGCCCGACCTGGACTATGGCCCCATCCGTGGCGCTTCGCATGCTGAACCGTACCGGAGGTGACCCACCCGGTCCGCAGCTCCGGCCGATGGGGCCGCCGTCGCGGTCAGCCACGTTGACGGTGACCGAGCCGGCGGCGAGGTGGACATTCACGAAACGCGCGGCAGGGCGTACCTGCTCAGTAGCTCTCGGATGCCACGGTTGCTGTGTCGCGGAAGATGCGCTCGCCCGAACGTGGCGGCCCGGTCCGGTCAGGATCTCGGCGTCGACTCGCCAGCCGACAAACGTGGGCGTCGCGGCGTCTGTGTGCTGTGGATCAGCGTCGCCGTGGGTTGACCGTTTGACTAGCGTTCTTGAAGTTACTCACTCGCCGGGTCGCGCGGGAAGGCATCCCGAAACGCCTGTTCGGCATCGACCCCGGCGAACATCATCACGTCGGCGGCGACCATCCGGATGCCGGCGTACGCGGCGGCGACCGCGGATTGGGCCGGCACCTGCCCGCCGTGCTCGATTAGCCACCGGGCCAACTCGTCGGCACGCTCGGCGACGTTCTGCCGGGTAGTCCTGTCCCCGGGGTCCACAGCAAGATCATCCATTTCCGCCGCCAGTTGCCGGACGATCGCCGCCAGTGGGCCGCGCAGGGATCCCTCGACAGCAGTGGCCGTACGGGTGAGCATGAGGCAGCTGCCGACAAGCAGATCCAGATGGTCTGCGCGCTCCCGTTCGGCCACGACCAGGTCGGCCCTGCGTCGCCAGGTGATCGCGTGCCGGATGATCCGGGCGCTGGCCGTGCGGGTCGTGTTGAGCTCGGTGAGATCGTCGCGTAGGTTCCGCAGCTTCGTGGTGGCGGCCATCGCGCGCTGCCGGTCACCGTGCTCGACCGCGTCGCCGGCCATCCGCAGACCGTCCGCCAGGCTCGACAGCACCGTGGCCTGCGCGCGCCGGAGTAGCCGCAGCGGTTCCGGCGGAAATAGCAACTGGCTGAACGTCAGCGCGACCACGCCCCCGATGGCGGCGTCCACCAAGCGGTCCCAACCCTGCTCCGGGCGTCCGAGGACGGTCACCAGGATCGCGCTGACCGCCGCTTGCGCCTGGAGGATCCGGGCGCCGCCCACCGTCCTGGCCACCAGAATGGCCAGGAAGATCGACACGGCCAGGGTCCAGACGCCACCGCCGGCCAACCAGAACGCGGCCTCGGCCACCAGGACACCGATCAGCACGCCGGACACCATCTGCACCACGTTCGATCCGCGGCGTCCCAGCGTGACGTTCAGGCCGATGACCGCCGCGATCGGCGCGAAGAACGGATCCGCGTGATCCACCACCCGCACGGCGATCAGCCAGGCCACGACCGCCGCGGCACTCTGCTGCGCGACCGGCCAGACGACACTGATCCACCGCTGCGACGACGTCCACACCGTCGGGCCCGCCCTACTGTTGTTCCGGTGACCGTGGGTCCGCCGAGAGGGACCACGATCCACACCTGAGGTCCGGCGGATTCGGGTGGATCATCGGATCTGTCGCGCGGCTGCTGCTCCACGTCGCGGTGCCGGCTGAACACCGCGCCTCATCCGGGCCAGGTCCAGTTCGCCACCTCCGGGATGTCGGTGCCGTGCTCGCGGGTGTAGATGCGGGCGGCCAGCCTGGCGTCGATCATCTCCTGCCGCAGGCCGGCCGCGCGTGCGCCGAGGGAAGACACTCGGTCGATGACGTCGATGACCAGGTGGTAGCGGTCGAGATCGTTGAGCATGACCATGTCGAACGGGGTGGTCGTGGTGCCCTTCTCCTTGTATCCGCGCACGTGCAGGTTGGTGTGGTTGGTGCGCCGGTAGGTCAGGCGGTGGATCAGCCACGGGTAGCCGTGGAACGCGAAGATCACCGGCCGGTCCGCGGTGAATACGGTGTCGAACTCGCGGTCCGGCAGCCCGTGCGGATGCTCGGTCTCCGGCTGCAACCGCATCAGGTCGACCACATTGATCACCCGGACCCTCAGGTCGGGCAGCCGTTCGCGCAGGATAGCCGCGGCAGCGAGGGTCTCCAGCGTCGGCACCTCACCGGCGCAGGCCAGCACGACGTCGGGCAGCGTGCCCGGCTCGTCGCGGTTGCCGGCCCACTGCCAGATACCGAGGCCGCGGGCGCAGTGCAGCGCCGCGTCCTGCACGGACAGCCAGTCGGCCTGCGGCTGCTTACCGGCCACCACCACGTTGACGTAGTGCCGCGAGCGCAGGCAGTGGTCGTAGGTGGACAGCAGGGTGTTCGCGTCCGGCGGCAGGTAGACCCGCACGATGCTGGGGTTCTTGTTCATCACGACGTCGAGGAAGCCCGGGTCCTGATGGGTGAAGCCGTTGTGGTCCTGCCGCCACACGTGCGACGACAGCAGGTAGTTCAGGCTCGCGATCGGGCGCCGCCAGGGCACCTCGGAGCACGCCTGCAGCCATTTGGCGTGCTGGTTGAACATGGCGTCGATGATGTGGATGAACGCCTCGTAGCAGGTGAAGACGCCGTGTCGGCCGGTAAGTAGGTAACCCTCCAGCAGACCCTGGCACATGTGCTCGGAGAGCACCTCGATAACGCGGCCCTGCGGGTCGAGCTTCTCGTCGAACTCGTCGATCTCGGCCTGCCAGTTGCGGCCGGTGACCTCCAGGATGTCCTGCAGCCGGTTGCTGGCCAGCTCGTCCGGGGCGAAGGTGAGGAAGTTCGCCGGGTTCGCCGCGGTGACGTCGCGCAGCCAGCCGCCGAGCACGCGAGTGGCTTCGTGCTGGGTTTCGCCGGGTGCCTTGACCTCGACGCCGTAGTGGCGCCAGTCTGGTAGCCGCAAATCCCGGAGCGGGATACCGCCGTTGGTCGCCGGATTGGCGCTCATCCGCCGGTCGCCTGTCGGCGCGGCGTCCCGGATTGCGGCGACAGGACGGCCGTCGTCGTCGAACAGACCCTCCGGCCGGTACGAGCGCAGCCACTGCTCCAGAACCAGCCGGTGCGCCTCGTCGGACCTGGCGGCGGGCAGCGGCACCTGATGTGCCCGGAACGTGCCCTCCACCTGCTGACCGTCCACCACCGGCGGGCACGTCCAGCCCTTCGGGGTGCGCAGCACGATCATCGGCCACGCGGGCCGGCCGCCGTCCCCGCCGGCGCGCGCCGCTTGCTGAATCTCGGCGATCTTTCCCAGACAGTCGTCGAGGACGGCGGCGAACCTTTGATGTACCGAGGCCGGATCCTCACCGGAGACCACCTGCGGCGCGTAACCGTAGCCGCGCATCAGCTCCAGCAGCTCCGGCTCCGGGATGCGAGCGAAGATCGTCGGATTGGCGATCTTGTACTCGTTCAGCGCCAGGATAGGCAGCACCGCCCCGTCACGCACCGGGTTGAGGAACTTGTTCGCGTGCCAGCTACCGGCCAGCGGGCCGGTTTCCGCTTCCCCGTCGCCGACGACGCAGAACACCGTCAGCTCCGGGTTGTCCAGCGCCGCCCCGAACGCGTGCAGCAACGAATATCCCAACTCGCCGCCCTCGTGCAATGAGCCCGGCGTCTCCGGCGCACAATGGCTCGGCACACCGCCCGGGGCGGAGAACTGCGCGAAGAACGCCTTCATCCCGCCGGCGTCCCGAGAGATGTGGCTGTACAACTCCGAGTACGTGCCTTCCAGCCAGGCGCAGGCATTCGGGCCCGGCCCCCCGTGACCAGGACCCGCCACGAACACCGCATCCAGGTCGCGGGCGACGATCTGCCGGTTGGCGTGCGCCCACACCAGGTTCAAACCGGGCACCGTGCCGAAGTGTCCAAGCAGCCGCGGCTTGATGTGCTCCGGCGACAGCGACTCCCGCAGCAGCGCGTTGTCCTTGAGGTAGATCTGTCCGACCGACAAGTAGTTCGCCGCCCGCCACCAGGCGTCGACCGCGACCAGATCGTCCCCGCTCAGCGGACCGGGCGCATCACCCAGCTCGTACGGCTCCGGTGCGATGGTCTCTCCACCGCCGCCGCTGTCGAAATCGGCCGAGGTATCTCCGCCCATGCTGGCCAGCTGCGACATGGAACGACCTTCCCGCGGCCGCGGTGCACCGCTCCAGTGGGGCCCGAGGTACTTCCCCGTCCAGCAGATACCGAAGCGGACTCGGCGTCAATGTGCCACGTCGTCGATGGTTTCCAGCGCCATGCAACTGGACGGTCTTCCGCTCCAGTGTCATGGCCTCTACGAGCTTCTCGGCCCTCTCGCGCGGCGCAGGGGACGTATCGCGCGCCAACCAGCGGCGCGCTCGGACAAGGAATCCTTTCGTTGCGTGGACGTGGTCAGGCGGCCGGTGCGGTCCGCGTCGTGCGTCGCCGCCGGCGGCGACGGCAAATCGACAGCGCAAAAATGCTGCCCCCGACCCGCATGCAACTGATAGCAATCCGTTGACCTGGGTAACTTAGAGCAGGCTCAATGGAGGAAACACCCGCGGAACACCAGACACTGGAGGTCCGTCGTGCTTCGATCCGGCCGTCGGCGCAAGGGTGACTGACGCCATGACAACCTCCACGGTCGCGCCGGTCATCCCTCGCAAGCTCGGCGCACTTCAACTGCTGGGGTACGCGGCCGGTGACGCCGCGAACAACCTGGCGTTTTCGATGACGTCGTTCTTCCTGCTGGTCTACTACACCGACGTGGTGGGTATCAGCGCCGCGGCCGCCGGAACCCTGTTCCTGCTGATCCGGGTCTGGGACGGTTTCGCGGACATTTTCGCCGGCCGGGTCGTGGACAAGACGATGACCCGGTGGGGCAAGTTCCGGCCGTTCTTCCTCTTCGGTGGCCTGCCGGTGCTGCTGCTCAGCGTCGCCACGTTCACCGTTCCGGGGCTGTTCGACGGCAGCGGTGCCAAGCTGCTGGCCGCCTACGTCACCTACGGGTTGCTCGGGCTGGCGTACAGCCTGGTCAACATTCCGTACGGCTCGCTGGCCGCGGCGATGACACAGCAGCCCGGCGAGCGCGCGAAGCTGGCGAGTTTCCGGATGATCGGCACGGCGGTCACGACCATCATGCTGGCCTTCGTCGTCGCTCCTCAGATCCAGCAGTACAAGGGCGACCCGGACGGCTTCCAGCGCTCGCTGCTGGTCACCACGGTCGTCTTCGCCGTTGTCGGTTTCGCGCTGTACCTGTTCCTGTTCGCCACCGCCCGTGAGACGGTCCAGCGCGATGTCGAGCACGTCAGTGCCCGGCAGAGCTTCACCACGCTCAGGGGCAACCGGCCGCTGATCATGCTGTGCCTGGCGTCGCTGGCATTCCTGACAGCGCTGTTCTCGCTACAGACGGTGCAGGTGTACTACGCCCGTGACGTGCTGGGCAACGCCAACCTGCTCACCGCCCTGACCGTACTGAGCGTCGGAGCGATCTTCATAGTGGCGCCGCTGGTGCCGCGGATCGTCCGGGCCCTCGGCAAGAAGAAGGCGTTCCTGTCCTTCGGCATCATCGGCCTGTTCGCCGGCATCGGTATCTCGCTGTCGCCGCCGTCGGCGCCGTGGGTGTCCATGACGTTCTTCGGCATCATGGGCATCTCCACGGCCGGGGTCAACACGCTGATGTGGGCGCTGGAGGCCGACACCGTCGAGTACGGCGAGTGGAAGACCGGTGTCCGCACGGAGGGCATCACGTACGCGCTGTTCTCCTTCACCCGCAAGCTCGGCCAGGCGGTCGGCGGCGCGGTCGCGGCGTACGCGATCGCCTTCGGTGGTTATGTCGGTGGCGCCGCGGTCCAGGATCAGAGCGCGCTCGACGCCATCCGGTACGCCTCCGGGTTCATCCCGGTCGTGTTCATCGCGCTGGGGTTGCTGATCTTCTTCCGGTATCCGCTCACCGAGCAGACCTTCGCCACCATGGTCGCCGAGACGCAGGCACGCCGCGCGACGCGCTGACACCTCGGCACGGGTAGAGGCCCAAGCGTTTGACCAGGTTGGCCGGATGATTCCTTGCCGTCGCCTCGGGTTGCCGCGGCCCCGGGACAGGCCCATTATACGACTATGGCGAAGCTTCGGCTGGCACGATGGGGGCAGCGGATCCTTCCACCGGGCGAGACGTGAGACGGGGTGTCGCGCCAGCATGACGGTCCTCGATCGACGTCGCCCGGTGGTCACCCTCGCCGCTCTGTACGGCGCGGGCGCCAGTATTGTCGGTCCCCGGGTGGCCGAAGAGCTCGGCGTGCCGTTCCTGGACCGGGCCATTCCGGACGCGGTCGCAAGGCGAACGGGTCTGCCGCCGGACGCAGTCGCCGATGTCGATGATCAACCGCGCAGTGCCATGGCACGGTTGGTGTCCAGCCTCGGCCGCGGCACGACCGTCAGCGACGGCACGGCCGGATCCGTCGAGCATCTCGACCTGCAAGAACGTACGGTGCGCGCCCACATCGAGGAATTCCTGGCCCGTTCGAGTGTGTCCGGCGGTGTCGCGGTCGGCCGGGGCGGCATGGTCGTGCTGCGGTCAGTGCCCTGGGCCTTGCACGTGCATCTGGGCGGACCCCGGGAGGCACGTCTGCGACAACGGATGGCACTCGAGGGCATCGACCGTGACACCGCCGCACGGCGGCAACGAGCCGAGGACAGGACCCGGAGGAGGTACGTGGGCCGCGCGTACGGCGTCGACGGTGATGATCCCGGCTTGTACCACCTGATGATCGACTCCACCGCGATCGACTTGGACACCTGCGTCGACCTGATCGTGGCGGCCAGCCGCGCGCGAGTCGCGGCGGCGGCGGCCGCCCCGGCCGGAGGTGTCTGACTCCGGCGAGGCACCGCGGGTCGCGTGACCAGTGGCTTCTTACAGCGAGAGGGCTCGGCACATGGCAAGCACCACAGCGCGTCACCTGTCGCCGCCGCTCGAGGTGCACCCGGATCGGCTGCTGCCGGCCGATCCCGGCATCCGGGCGATCGCACGCCGCCTGTACGACAACGTGCGGGATCTACCCGTGATATCGCCGCACGGGCACGTGGACGCCGGCCTGCTGCTGGAGGACCGGCCGTTCAGGGATCCGGCCACCCTGCTGGTGGCGCCTGATCACTACGTGACCCGGTTACTGCATGCCGACGGGGTGCCCCTGTCTGATCTCGGCGTGGGCCAGGGCGAGTTGTCGGAGGCCGCGGCGCGACAGGCGTGGCGGCTGCTGTGCGAACGCTGGCACGTTTACCAAGGCACGCCGATGCGGTTCTGGCTGGAGGCTCAGCTCGCGGAGATCTTCGGCGTCACGCTGGTCCCGTCGGCAGGCACCGCTGAGCTGATCTACGACCAGATCGCCGCATCGCTGGCCGACCACGCCTTCCGGCCACGGGCTCTTTACGAACGTTTCGGCATATCCGTGCTGGCCACCACCGACGATCCCTGCGCCGATCTCAGCGCCCATGCCGCCCTCGCGGCTGATCCGGCGTGGCGGGGCCGGGTGATCCCGACTTTCCGCCCGGATCGGTACCTGGAGCCGGCACAGGACGGCTGGGCTGATGCGGTCGCCCGCCTCGGGGCCACCGCCGACGTGGACACCGGCGACTATGCCGGCTACGTCGAAGCCCTGGAACAGCGGCGCCGGCACTTCGTCGCACACGGCGCGGTGTCGGCGGACCACAGCCACGCCGACGTACGGACCGATCCGCTTGAGCCGGCCGAGGCCGAGCGGATCTACCGGGCGGCGCTGACCGGCAACGCCGGTCCGGCGGAGGCGACCGCATTCCGGCGGCACATGCTGCTGGAGATGGCGCGAATGTCCTGCGACGACGGCCTTGTCATGACGCTGCACCCGGGGGTACGGCGCGACCACCACGCTCCGACGGCCGAGCGGTACGGTGTGGACGTCGGTGCCGACATCCCGATACGCGTCGAGTTCACCGACGCACTGCGGCCACTGCTGGGGCGCTTCGGCACTCACCCAGGATTTCACCTGGTCGTCTTCACCGTCGACGAGACGGTGTGGTCACGGGAACTCGCGCCGCTGGCCGGGTTCTATCCGTCGGTGTACGTCGGCGTCCCGTGGTGGTTCCTCGACGCCCCGGACGCCGTCGGACGATTCCGGGCAGCCGTGACGGAGACCGCGGGGTTCTCGCGGACGTCCGGTTTCATCGACGACACCCGCGCCTTCTGCTCCATTCCGGCCCGGCACGACATGGCCCGTCGCGTCGAGGCGGGCTTTCTGGCCCGCCTGGTCGCCGAACACCGTCTCGGCGAGTCGGAGGCGACCGACATCGCTGTGAACCTGGTGAGTGGCCAGCCCAAGAAGGTGTTCAAGCTGTGAGCCTGCTGTCGCGAAAAAGCGGTCACGGACGGGCGGCTGCGCCGGTGCGTTTAGTGCACCTCGGTCTCGGCAACTTCTTCCGAGCCCACCAATGCTGGTACACCGACCACGCCTCCGACGCCGCGGACTGGGGCTACGCCGCGTTTTCCGGGCGCAGCGGCGACCTGCCGGCGCAGCTGACCGCCCAGGACGGGTTATACACGCTGGTCACCCGGACCGCCGAGGGCGACACGTTCGAGGTGGTGAGCAGCCTGTCCAAGGCGCACGCCGCCGACGACCACGACGCGTGGCTGGAATACTTCCGCGCGCGCGAGTTGAGCGTCGTGACACTCACCGTCACCGAGGCCGGGTACATGCGCAGACCGGATGGCGGCCTGGACGCCACACATCCCGACGTGCAGTCAGACCTCGCTGCACTGCGCGGCGACCCCGCCGCGGTCGTGCGGACCACACCCGCCCGGCTGGTGGCCGGACTCGTGGCCCGGCGCTCGGCCGATGCAGGTCCGATCACGCTCGTACCGTGCGACAACGTACCCGGCAACGGTGCGATCGCCGAAAGGGTCGTGCGGGACATGGCGCAGCTGCTCGACCCGAGCGTGCTCGACTGGCTGGACACATCGCTGACGGTGGCGACGACCGCCGTGGACCGGATCACCCCACGGCCCGCTTCAGCCGAAGCCAGGCACGTCCGCGACGCAACCGGGCTCGACGACCGATGCCCGGTTGCCACCGAGCCGTTCCGGGAGTGGGTGCTCAGCGGCGAGTTCCAGGCCGGTCGGCCGGCCTGGCAGGACGCCGGCGCGACCTTCACCGACGACGTGACTCCGTTCGAGCACCGCAAGCTGTGGCTGCTCAACGGCGGCCACTCCCTGCTCGCCTACGCCGGATCG
Source organism: Actinoplanes sp. GCM10030250 (assembly GCF_042666575.1). Classification (NCBI taxonomy): domain Bacteria; kingdom Bacillati; phylum Actinomycetota; class Actinomycetes; order Micromonosporales; family Micromonosporaceae; genus Actinoplanes; species Actinoplanes sp. GCM10030250. The sequence goes on from NZ_JBHTDO010000010.1 coordinate 22,341, forward strand.
ATCCGCGGCCACGAGAGCGTGTCGCAGGCGGTAGCCGACGACACCTGCCGACAATGGCTGGAGCAGTGGTGGTCGACGGCTTCCCCACACCTGGACCAGCCGGCGGCCGAACTCGCCGCCTACCGACAGGCCTTGCTCGAACGGTTCGCCAACCCGCGGATGCATCACCAGCTCGCTCAGATCGGCACGGACGGCTCCCAAAAGCTACCGATCCGCATCCTGCCGGTTCTGCGCGCGGAACGCGCGCAGAACCGGACGCCCGCCGGCGCCACGCTGGTGCTCGCCGCCTGGATCTGCTGCCTGCGTGGCCACGGGGCGCCCGTTGCCGACGTCCACGCGCAAACTCTGGTGTCCGCGGCCAGCGGCCCGCTCCGAGAGGCGGTCCGTCAAGTACTGCACGAACTGGACCCGATGCTCGCCGCGGACGCCGAGGTAGCCGACGCGGTGCGGCACCAGTGCGAGCAGCTCATGCACGAGGCCAAAGCATGACAGCCGGCGCAGCCCCGCCCCGGACGGCGAGCGCGACTCGGAGTTCGGAACCAGCGCGGTTACATCTGGGTCAGTACCTGGGGTACGCCGCCGGCGATGTCGCCAACAACTTGACGTTCTCGCTCGCCTCCGCCTTCCTGCTCATCTACTACACCGACGTGGCCGGCATCGCGGCGGCGACCGCCGGCACCCTGTTTCTTGTCGTCCGGGTCTGGGGCGGGGTCACGGATCTGGTGGCCGGCCGGATCACCGACGCCACATCGTCGCGGTGGGGACGGTTCCGCCCCTACATCCTGTTCGGCTCCATCCCGCTGCTCCTGCTCAACGTCGCCCTGTTCACCATCCCGAGCAACCTGAGCCAGGACACCAAAGTGCTGTGGGCCTACGTGTCGTACGCCCTGTTCAGCCTCGCCTACAGCTTCGTCAACATCCCGTACGGCTCCCTGTCGGCCACGATGACGCAGCTGCCCGACGAACGCTCCAAGCTCTCCACCGCGCGCATGGTCGCCTCCAGCCTCACCATCCTGCTCATCGCTGTCATCGTCGCCCCGCAAGTCCAGAATGCCGCGGACCTGCAGACATCCCTGACCGTCATCACCGTGGCGTTCGGCGTCGCCGGATTCGCCCTCTACCTGTGGACGTTCTTCACCTCGCGAGAGGTGGTGCAGCGCCCCGCCGGGAAGGTTAGCCTGAGCCAGACCCTCGCCATGATGCGCCACAACCGCCCGCTGCTGGTGCTGTGCGCGTCCACCGTGCTGTGCCTGGCAGGCATGTTCTCGCTGCAGACGGTCGGCGTGTACTACGCCCGCGACGTCCTGAACGACGCAAGCCTGTACATCGCGCTGACCGTCGCGCAGAACGTCGGCATGATCGTGTCGGCGCTCGCGCTGCCGAAGATCATCGAGACGATGGGTAAAAAGAACGGCTTCCTGGCCGGAGGCGTCGTCGCCGCCCTCGGCGGCGTCGGTCTCGCCCTGGCTCCCGGGTCGCAGGCCTGGCTGGGCATCGCCGCCTTCGCCGTACTGGGCGTCGGACTGGGCATCACCAACACGCTGATCTTCGCCTTCCAGGCCGACACTGTCGACTACGGCGAATGGCGCAGCGGCGTACGTGCTGAGGGCAGCAGCTACGCCGTGTTGTCCTTCACCCGCAAGACCGGCCAGGGCATCGGCGGCGCTTTTGCCGCCTACACCATCGGCATCGGCGGCTACATCTCCGGCGGTACCACCCAAACCGACGCGGCCGTCACCTCGATCCGGGTCGCCGCGGGCGTGGTCCCCGCCGCACTCGCCATAGGTGCGGTCCTGATCATGCTTGCTTACCCGCTCACCGAGCGCGCCTTCCGCGACATGGTCGCCGAGACGGCGCAGCGCCGAGCCAACGAGACCCTCGGCCGTGCGGACCCGCTGGGCCCGGCAGGATCGAAACAGGATCGGCCCGGTGAAACGAGCTGACGGCGGCCGTCACCCCGGCTCGCCGCCCGGCATACAGTTCCCCGCCGGCGGCACAAACACCCGAAGAGACAGCATGCGTCTAACTCCCTGACCGTCGCGGCCGACAGCTTAAGCCCAATCGGGTCGCGACGGGACGGGTGTGGATTTCCAGCCGGTAGACCTGCCGAACGACCTACGCCGCTTCCCCGGCATGTGCCAACGAACCGCCCGGTGAGGAGGCCGCCCGATGACGGGAATGACCGTGGCTGTCAGGCGGTGTTGCCGAATCGGTCGCGGGTCTTCAATCGCACGGTCGGCATTTCCGGTAAGGGGTCGGCGACGCAGCCCGCAACCGCTCCGAAGCGCCGCCCGGCCATCCAGTCCGCACGTGCGCCACCGGTATGTTGTGGACTCCGAGTCAGGTCTGCCGGTCGGTACGGCGCCGTTCGGTGACGCAGTGCAAGCCATCGCGGCTGGTGAGCAACGACCCTCGGCCGCTGATATCAGCGAAGCCAGCGGCGCCTTCACACATCTGAGGCTTGAGGGGCTCGTTGTAGTAGGGACTCGGCACCAGCGTGCCCGCGGCGGCGTCGAACACGCGCAACGCGCGGTCCTCGCCAGCTACCACCGCCACCCTCCGACCGGCGAGCACACCGAGGGCGACCGCCGTGGATCTGCCGAAACCCGCGACCAGTCGACGCCGGCTGTCCGGGGTGGGCAACCACACCTCGGTGCAGTCCTTGCCGCCGGAATCCCCACTGCACGATCGTGGCGATCCCGGCGTGATCAGCCGACAACCGCAAGTTCTGGATCATGCAGTTGGCCACCTGCTGCTCGTTCAGCAACGCCGGCAATGCCACTTCGCGGCCGGCGGTGACGTCCCGCGCCAGTAAGGATTCGAAAGCCTGCCTGCCCTTCCAGCACACCACCAGCAGGTGACCGTCGACCACGACCGACGTCATCTCGCTGTTGTATCCGGCGACGCCGGTGAACGGGCCGATGCGGCGCGATAGTGGCGTCCCGCTCCCAACCCTGCGGCATCGATGCCCTCCTCCGTCACGGAAACGGGGCACATCCGCCCAGAGCGCCGAAACGAGACCGCCCCCCGGTGGCGGTTTACTGGTCCTGCCAGGACTCCGCGAGCCTGACGGCGGGTCAGCCGCCACCGGTGAACGTTCGTGGCGACTACAACAAGCGCCGAGCGTGCCATGCCGCATGGGTTGCATGCACGGTGCCTGCAGCGGGGGAACCGGCGTCGGCCACCCTGTTCTTGTCGTACCCGATGGCTACGGTGTCGCCCGCCGTCAATTGATCGAGAGCGAGAGGTTGTTCAGGATGCGCTGTTTCGAGCACCGGGGTGCGGGGTCGGCGAAGTTCTGGTGGGTGTCACGAGACGGTGCCGTGGTGACCGTCCGGTTCGGACGTGTCGGTGCCGCGGGACAGACTCGGGTGAAGGAGCTGCCCGACGAGGCAGCGGCGATCGCACATGTGGAGGCGTTGGTAGCCGAGAAGGTGAAGAAGGGGTACGTGGAGACGGCCGCCGCGGCGCCGGCTGCGGCTGTGTCAGCCCCAGTTGCCTCCGGCCCGGCTGTGCCGGACGGCGGCGCGGCGGAGGGGCCGGGCGTGTTGCGGGACGAGGATGTGCTGGTGCTGCCGGCCGAGTGGATGCGCAAGGTTCAGCGGCGGCGTGGGGGTCGCGTGGGTGGTTCGTTACCGCGGCTTGCGGGTGCGGTGGCGAAGGCTGAGGCAGTCATGAAAGCCAACAGCATGGAGCGGGCGCAGGTGTTGGCGGCACCGAGGAGTGCTGGTGAACTGGTAGCCGCGGCCGAGGGCTTCCTGGACGGTAGCCGGGTGACGCCGCTCGGCGCGGCGGCGGCCGTGGTGGCGTCGACGCATGCGTGTGAGCATCGGGAGTTCGGGCAGTTGGCGGCGCTCGCCGACGGGTGGATCGCGGCCCACGGGCTGACGTTCGCGACACGGGCCGTCGCCGAGGCCGCCGGTCTGGACGTCAGACGCAAGGGATACGGGTCTCCCGACGAACAGGAGAACCTGCGCCGGGTGACGCCGGCGGACAGGGGTGGCCGGTGGAGTTTCGATCCGTGGCTGCCGCTGGCGGAGCGAGTGCGGGCCCGGCTCGCCGTCGCCGACGACGCCGAGTATGAGCAGGCCAGGCAGGCGCTTCGGGAGTATCGCTCGACGGTGCAGCGCACCATCACCACATACCTGATGCCGAGCGAGTCGGAGTGGGTCGACGAGGACTGTGGTGCCGATCTGTATCGCATCGAATTGGTGGGATTCGCGGTCTCGGCGCCGGAACAGTGGGATCGGTTGGCCGCAAAGATCGATTCGTTCGATCTCAAACTGCGGGGCGGATTGCTGGCCACGCTCCTCGATGCGGTCGGGGCGGCGGTGACGCCGCGCCTGAAAGAGTTGCTGAACAAGCAGAACGAGTACACCGACAATCGGCGGGCGGTGATCGGTGGTCTGGCGTTGATTCCGACCGACGAGGCGTTCGGCGCGTTGCTGCAGCCGGCGGACGACAAGCTGGCCGCGGCCGGACTCAGCGAGGCCATGCAACGATTCCCGGTACGGGCACTGCGTCTGCTGGGGATGGCGGCCGGCGAGCCGGACGGGCAACGGGGGCCCACGGCCGCGTTGTTGCGCCGGCATGTGACGGCGAACCCGGAGGTGGCGGGTGCGGCCTTGCCGTCATTGCCGGAGGTGGCCCGGCGGCAGGTGGAGTCGATTCTGGCGTCGTTGTCGACGGTGCCGCAGGCGCCGGCGGCGTTCGTGCACCCATTGTTGGTGACGCCGCCGTGGACGCGTGCGCGGGCGGTGGCCAAGCCGGTGGTGGTGAAGGGACTGACTCCGCCGGACCTGCCGCGGTTGTGCTGGGCTGCCGGGGAGCGCGAGGCGTTGGTGCCGGCGTTCGAGGAGCCCGGGCCGGAGGACGCCGACGGCCTCGAGCGCTGGGAGCAGGAGGCGGCGAAGCTGCGCGAGGGCCGCATGACCCACGCCGCCGACGAGGAGAAGTTCTTCGTCAACGCACCTCGGTCGCTGGCGCTGGAGCTGTTGCCCGGTTGGCGTCCGATGGGCTTCTGGTCGCCGGGATGGACCCTGCCCCATCTACTTTTCCGGTTCGGCGTGGACGCGTTGCCGGTCGTTCTCCAGCGCTGCCGTCAAGGGGGTTCGCTGGATGTCTACGGACCCCTGTTGCTGCCCGCCGAGGGGGCCGAGGTCGCCGCCCTGATGGCCGATTGGCTGGACCGGTTGAAGTCGGTGCGCTGGATCGCGGTGAGCTGGCTCCGGCGGCACCCGAAGGCGGCGGCGCGTGATCTGATCCCGGCGGCGGTCGGTCCGGTCGGCGCGGAGCGCCGTACGGCGGAGCAGGCGCTGCGGGTGCTGGTAGCGGCTGGTCACACCGACGTGGTGCGGGCGGCTGCCGTTGAGTACGGCGCTGCCGCGGCGTCCGCGGTGGAGCCGTTGTTGTCGGTCGATCCGGCGGATGCAGTGCCGACCCGGCTACCAGATCTGCCGCAATGGAGCGAGGATGCCGGATCGCTGACGCCGGTGCTGTTGCGTGATCGCCGTCATGCTCTGCCGTCCGAGGGGGTGCGGCATCTATGCACGATGCTGGCGTTGTCGCGCCTGGGTCTGCCGTACCCGGGTCTGACCGCGGTGCGGGAGACGCTGGATTCGGTGGCGCTGGCGGAGTTCGGCTGGTCCTTGTTCAAGAGCTGGGAGTCGGCGGGGTTCCCGCCGAAGCAGAGCTGGGTGCTGGAGGCGCTGGCGCTGATCGGCGACGATGACACCGTGCGTCGGCTCAGCCCGGTCGTGCGTGCCTGGCCGGGCGCGGGCGGTCACGCGCGTGCCACGATCGGGCTCGACGTGCTCTACGCGATCGGCTCCGAAATGGCGCTCATCCACCTGCACGCCATCGCACGGAACGTGAAGTTCGAGGCACTGAAGGACGGGGCTGACAGCCGGGTCCGGGCAGTCGCCGCGGAGCTGGGCTTGACCTCCGACCAGCTGGCCGATCGGCTGGTTCCCGACTTCGGGCTGGACGATCGGAACACTCTCACCCTCAACTATGGTCCGCGTCGTTTCCTGGTCGGTTTCGACGAGCAGCTCAAGCCGTTCGTGAAGGATGAGGACGGCAAGGCCCGTAAGGCGTTGCCCAAACCGGGTGCCAACGACGACGAGGCGCTCGCGACGGCCGCGTACAAGAAGTTCTCCGCCTTGAAGAAGGACCTGCGTTCCGTGGCGACGGATCAGATCCGCCGGTTGGAGGACGCGATGGTGATCCGGCGGCGGTGGACCGGCGCGGAGTTCCGGCGGCTGCTGGTCGGGCATCCGCTGATGGGGCACCTGGCACGGCGCCTGGTGTGGGTGACCTACCGCGCGGACGGGACGGCAGGCACGGCGTTGCGGGTGGCCGAGGACGGCAGCATGGCCGACGTCGACGACAAGGCGTTCGCCATGGGCGACGACGACGTGGTCGGTGTCGCCCATCCCCTGGACCTGCAGGCCGACCTGTCCGCGTGGACGGCGTTGTTCACCGACTATGAGATTCTCCAGCCGTTCCCGCAGCTCCATCGGCCGGTGTGGCGGCTGACCGCGGAGCAGGCCGCACAGCGACGACTGCCCGAGTTCGTCGGCGTCGACGTCCCGGTCGACCGGTTGCTGAAACTGGAACGTCGCGGGTGGTGGGGACGGAGCGCGCCGATGGACGCCGGGATTCAGAACACCATGGAGTGCAACCTGCCGGGTCTTGGAGGGCTGGACTTCCCGCTCGACCCGGGGATCTCGATCAACGACGTCTACGACCAGCCCGCGCAGATCTTCCGCGACGCGCGGCTCACCGGGGCGGAGAACTTCGCCGCCCTCGATCCAGTGATCGTCTCGGAGCTGCTGTGCGACCTGCACTACCTGGTCAACGGCGGACCTCTGCGATGACCGATGCGGCCGGCCGGCCGCATCGGCCCCGGCCGGCCGCATCCACCGACAACCATGCTCGCCGCTCACAGTTCTTCCGGGGTACGGGTCCTGCTGCTCGTGTGAACACCGCGACGGAGTCGCGGGCCGCTCAGGTCACCAGGCCGCGGCGGTACGCGTACACCACGGCCTGCACCCGGTCGCGCAGGTCAAGCTTGGCGAGGATGCGGACATACGTCTTGACCGTCTCGTACCTGATCACCAGGCTGCGGCGATCTCGCTGTTCGACAGGCCCTCCGCGATGAGCTGCAGCATCTCCAGCTCGCGCGGGGTCAGCGCGCAGCCGTCCGGCTCGCCCTCGGCCGGGCGGATGCGGGCCGCGTGTACCTGCCCCACCCAGCTGCCGGTCACCTCCAGGGCCCTCATCGCGGCGCCCGTCGCCACCGTGCGGATGCCGTTGAGCAGCTGCGCCGGCGGGACGTCCTTGAGTAGGAAGCCGCTCGTGCCCGCAAAGCTAAGCGGAGCACCGACCGGTGCGGCGCGCTCGCCGGGCGCAGAAACCCTCTGACCTGCACCGCCGAACAGGAGGGCATGTCGCGGCCCCGATCACAACGAGGCCACAGGACGACGGCAAACAGCGAACACCGCTGTCCTGGACAGCTCTCGACCATCCGTCCGCTCACCACGGCCGCGGGCGTCGAGCTTTGCTTGCACGATGGCAGGATGCTCAGCCATGGACCATCATGAGCAGTTTCGTCGTGCGGCGATCGAGCGGGGCTTCCCAGCGGACGAGGTCGGCAGGTTCGCCGAGTTCCTCCGATTCTCGATCAGGGCGGGCGGGAATCCTGCCGGTGAGGTCGTCGGGCAGCACGGCGGGCTGCCCCGGCTGCCGGTGGGCGTGGAGTGGCCGTCCTCCAAGTCCGGGCCGCTGCCGTTCATCGCCTCCCTCGACTGCGCGGCGCTTCCCCGAGTCCCCGGCCTCGCCCTGCCGGTGGACGGTGCGCTGCTCTTCTTCCTGAACCGCGCGCTCGCCTTCAACTACGGGATCGCCAGCAATTCCGTCGACGGCGAGCAGCAGTACGCGCGGGTCATGCATGTGCCGGCCGGCACCGAGGCCGCACCGGCAGAGGCGCCTGCCGGGCTCGACTCCGTCAGCCCGCAGCGCAACCTCTTCGCCACGGTCGTCGCCGAACTGCCCTTCTGGTTGGACGGTTGCGACGAGGACGACCCCGACTCCACCCGGATCGACAACGCGGCACACCTGGGTCGCGATCTGCAACACCGCGATGAGCTCTGCGAGCTGGCCAAGGAACTCTGGCCGCGCAGCACCTCGCCCCTGATCTTCCTCGGCGGGTACACCGGCGGCGGCGGCGCGATGGCGACCGATTACTTGGACGACACCCCGGAGCTCGCGATGGCGGAGGACAACCTCACGGCACGCCAGAAGGCCGACGGCATCATCATCGCGGAGACCGAGTGGGACCTGCGCCTGGAGGAGGAGACCCTGCGCGTGATGCACGAGTGGATTCCCCTCGCCCAGTTCGCCAAGGAAGAGGCCTACTGGGGTTGTTTCCTGATCCGGCACGAAGACCTAGCCGCCCGCCGATTCGACAAAGCCCTTTCCCGCACCGAGTTCACCGAATAGGTGTCGCCGTCATCGGCGTCACAGCTCTGCGGCGCTGCCGGCGTCCGGGAACGCATCAGCCGGCCGCTGGTAGACACCGATGAAGAGCCCGATGACCTCACCTGGGCTGCTGGGACAGTGCGGCAACGGCAACGGCAACGGCAACGGCAACGGCTGCGCCGGCGTCGTCGCGGCGCGTCCCGGCGTCGCGGAGGACGGTCACGGCGATGACCTGCGGGCTGTGATCGAGCAGGCCGAGATAGGCGGCGGGGTTCCCAGCGCGGGTCACACCATCGGAGTGCAGGATCACCACCGCTTCCGTGATGGCGGGACACGCGAATTGGCGGATGCGGGGAGCGTGATCTCCCGCGGTGCCGGGTAGCGGCACCATGCTACGGCGCCCACCATCGGGGCCGAAGATGACGCCGGACATGTTTCCCAGGCCGGTGTAGCTGACGATGGCCGCGCTCTGATCGAGTTCGGCGATGGCCACCGCGACCTACCCGCGTCACGCTTTCGTACACAGCTGGCCGTGATCGACAGTCCCGGTCCCGCAAGACGGTGACAACACGAAGTTTGATAACGCCGCGCCACCAACCTGCTCAAGGGGCTAGACACCTTTCGCGGTCAGGGTTTGTGCCGGATCTATTGAAGACGCTTTTGGGGGATCGACGGGTTTCGGTGGTTTCGGGTGTGCTGGACCTATGCGGTACGGCGATGGTGGTGGCCTGAACCAGGCCCAGCGGGTACGGCGTGAGCAGGTGCGCTGGCAAGCTGCGGGCTTGTTCGCGGCCGGTGTCGCCGCGCCTCGGGTTGCGAAGATCCTGGAAGTGTCGGAGAAGTCGGCCTACCAGTGGCGGCGGGCCTGGACGTCCGGCGGGACCGCCGCGCTGGCCTCCAAGGGGCCGCCCGGGCCGGATCCGACGTTGTCCGACGCCCAGCTGGAGCGGTTGCGGCAGCGTTTGGAAGCCGGTCCTGCGGCGGCCGGTTATGCCGATGATCAGCGGTGGACCCTGGTCCGGGTCGTCGCGTTGATCGCTACCTTGTTCCGTCTGCGGGTCGGGATCACCACGGCGTGGCAGGCGATGCAGCGGCTGGGCTACACCGCCCAGCTGCCGGTGCACCGGGCGATCGAACGCGACGAGGACGCGATCGCTCACTGGCGCCGGTACCGGTGGCCGGCGCTAAAAGAGTCGCCGCGGGAAGCGGCGCATGGATCTGTTTCGCCGACGAGTGCGGTCAGACGCTGAGAGCCTGCAAGGCCACAACCTGGGCGCTCAAGGGCGCGACCCCGGTGGTCAAGGTGACCGCGAAAGGCACCGTGCGGGTATCGGTGGCCGGGCTGTGCTGCTACCGGCCCGGCCACCGCAGCCGGCTGATCTACCGGACCCTGGTCTACCGCGGCCGTAAAGGCGAACCAAAAGGCTTCCGCGAACCGGACCTGATCCGACTGCTCGACGCCGCCCATCAGCAACTTCAGGGCCCGATCGTGCTGGTATGGGACCGGCTGTCACTGCACAAGACCCCACCGATCCGGGCCGCGTTCGCCCGCCGACCCTGGCTACGCGTCTACGCGTTACCCGCCTACGCACCCGAACTCAACCCGGTCGAGAAGGTGTGGTCGACGATGAAACGCAGCATGGCCAACCATGCCGTCCGCACCGCCAACACCCTCGCCGCCGCGGTGAAAAACCGACTCAAACGCATGCAGTACCGCCACGACCTGGTCGACGGCTACCTCGCCGCAACAGGGCTATCCCCGCCAACGCCAGCCAGACCCTGACCGCGAAAGGTGTCTAGTGGCGTCAGGCGCCTCGGATGGGTGGCGTGAGAACCCCGATCATCGGAAGACCTCGACTCTCACCCGGCGAGCGACGCGCCAGCAACAACCCCGTCTGTGAAGAGCCGCACTACCGCGACCTGGCGAACGTCGTCGTCCCTTCCGATCTCTCTGCCGCTCGCGACGGTCCTGCCGTGCGGTGGCCAGCAGCGGGGGCGTCACGTGAGTAGGCGACGGCGGTAGCCCTCGGCCACCGCCGAGGCTCGATCACGAACGCCGAGTTTGTCGTAGATGTGTTGCAGGTGGGTTTTGATGCTCGCTTCGCCGATGAACAACGCTGTAGCGGCCTCTCGATTCGAACTGCCGTTCGCGACCAATTGCAGCACCTGCTTCTCTCGATCGGTCAGTGTGCCGGCGCCGGGCCTCCGAACATGCCCCATGAGGTGCTGCGTCACCGACGGCGTGAGCACCGACTCTCCACGCGCTGCCGCACGGGCGGCTCGCATCAGGTCGTCGGGCAGTGCATCCTTCAGGAGATATCCGATCGCGCCCGCCTCGATCGCCGGCAGTACGTCGCTCGCTGTCGAAGGTGGTCAGGATCAGCACTCGGGCACCCGGGGCCCGCTCGCGCAGGGCGGCGGTCGCGGCGACGCCGTCCATCCTGGGCATCCGAAGGTCCATGAGCACGACATCCGCTGCCAGCGCCTTCGCACGTTCGATGCCCTCGGCGCCGTCACCGGCCTCACCGACCACGACGATGTCCTCGGCGTCCGCGAAGGTGTCGCGAAGGCCGCCCCTCACGATCGGATGGTCATCGACGATCAAGAGTCGAATCACCGGTCGGTCTCTTCCTCTGCTCTCGTGCCCCGGGGGTGATCGCCGGAACGCGCGCACCAACGGATGTCCCTTCACCGGGAGCGCTCTGCACCTCTACGTGACCGCCGACGCCTCGGATGCGCTGGCGCATGCTCGTCAGGCCGAAGCCGGTGCCGACACCTTTCGCGAACCCGCGGCCAGGAGTTGGGTCACGGCCACGCCGGGCTCGTGGGCCCGGCGGCTGCGCAGGTGGTCACGGAACGGATCGACCATCGTTTCGCGGTACTGCGGCGGCCGCTGCAGTTGTTCGGCACGCTCGGCGCGGGCATAGCGCTTGACGGTGTTCAGGGCCCAGCCGAGCCGGCGGGCGCATTCGAGCAGGCCAACGCCTTGGTCAAGCAGCTCGTACTGCCACGGGTGGGAGGTCCGCGACCACGCGTTCGGTGTGCTCGCCACGGGACCGATGTCGGTGCACGAGGCGCTGCTGCGCGCACGAATGGCGCGACTTCCGGGAACGGCTCCACGGCCGGTCACCAATTTGGGAGCAGCGCCGCACCGCCCGCGCCGAACAGTGCGATTTCATCGTCGCGGTGCTCCCCGGCGATGCCTGCAACAGCGGTGCACCAGCACGAACATCTCGCCGTGGAGATGAACGGTCCTCCCACAACAGGTGGCTGGTCCGGCGACCTGAGTCCGCGCCGAGGTAGTCCCGTGGCCCCCGGAAGCACCCGGCAGCTCTTGCGTTTGTGCTCTGACCCAGAAAGATCAGCCGGCTTACGATCACGTTCGGTGATTTGGGAAGCTGACCCGTCGATCTTCATGGATGAGGGGAAACGGATGTCGCAGGGTTGGGAACTGGACGACAGGGTCGTACCGCACCGGGTGCTACGAACGTCTTTGGGCTTCAACGAACTGCACTCCTTCGACGAGGTCGGACCGGCGGCGCTGGTCACGGTGGCCGGACGGCCCACCCTGGTCTGCGCCGGGCTGCCGACCCCCGACGGGTCCCACTACGCCGCCATCGACGTGGAGACCGGGGCCCGCGTACCGGATCGGTCCGGATTGCACGGCGCGCAGGGACCGCAGGGCGTCGCCGTGGGCATGTGCGGCGATCGGGCCGTTGCGGCTCTGATGACACCCCATCCCGAGGACGGCGAAGAGGGCGGTGGGGCGCTGCGGTTGCGCGACCTGTGGTCGGGGGAACTCGTCGACGTGCAATTCCCGGCCATGCGGGTGCGCTCGAAGATCGCGGTCGCCGGCGTGGACGGCCGGGGGATCGTCGCCGTGGGGTCGGCGGTGTACGACGCGCTTGACGGCAGCTTCATCACTGAGCACCTTGCGCCTGGTTTCGTGCTGCACGCGGTACACCGCGGGCGGCTGCTCCTGCTGTGCTACGACTTCCGGCAGCGCTTTTTCTGGTTCATCGACGCGCTGACCGGTGCCACTGTTGGTGAAACGTTCGAGGTGCCGCTCCCCAACAGTCGTGACCGGGCGAAGGCGGCGGTGGAAGTCGATGGCCACCTCTGGGTGTTCTTCGTCACGGGCCGGTACGGTGCCGATCCCCTGCTGGCCTGGAACGTGACCGCCGGTCACGCCGTGACCCTGCCGGCGCTGTGGGACGCCGAGGCCGCCGCTGAGTGGCCGATCGAGGATGTCGACGTGATGTGCCAGAACGGTGAGATCAGCGTCTTGGTGCAGTGGGGATACCACGGCCGGCACGGCACCGAGCTCTGGGTGTCCGCAGCGCACGGCCGGCGGCTGGCTGCCCAGTTCGGCGAGTCCACGGCGCTCGCGATCGGCGTGCTCGACGGCCGGCCCGCGGCGGTGGCGGCCGACGAGGGTCGCGCCTTGCGGGTGTTCGACCTGGCGGCGGACGCCATGGTCGCCAGCCCGTACTACAACGGCCGGGTGGTCGCGCCGGAGCTGCGGATCCGTGCCGCGGCCTTCGCCGACATCGGCGGCCGGGGCTCCGTGTTGAGGTGTGGCGCCACTGGTGTGATGTGGGACGTCGAGTCCGGCTTGCCGGTCGGTGCGCCCTTCTCCGGTGACGGGGTACGGAACATCGCCGCGGGGCTGTTCGACGGCCAGGCGGTGTTCGCGTTCCTGATCCGCCAAGCCCCCCGCTCCCCGATGGCGTTGCGGGTATGGGATCCGCAGGCCGCTGAGACGCTGTTCTACCGCGAGCTGCCGTCGGATCCGGACGTGCCCTTGTCCGAGTGCCCCATGACGTTCGTCGAGGTCGACGGGCTACCCGCGGTGGCGATGCGGTGCAACCGGCATATCGAGTTGTTCCACGCCCGGACGGGAGAGACGGTGGGCCACATCGAGGTGGCGGATATGGGGATCGTCAGCGCTCTCGCCGCCGGTCGCCTCGGTGGCCGGACGGTGCTCGCTGCCGGCGACGGGTACGGCGCGGTGTACGTCTTCGATCCGGCCACGGGGCAGGAGGTGACGCCGAGGTTGGGCGCTCACCACCTTTCCGCCCGCAGCTCCAGGCACGCGAACGCGTGGGTGCGGGCTATCGCCTTCGCTCATATCTCCGGTCGTGAGGTGGTGATCACCAGCGCGGATCACATCATCCGGGTGTGGGACGCCACCACGGGCGAGGCCGTCGGGGCCCCGTTGAGCGGCCATACCGGCGACATCACCGCCCTGTTGCCCACGTGCTGGGCCGGTGAGGCGGCGTTGATCTCGGTGGCCAGCAGGGGCGCTCCGCGCTTGTGGATGCTGGAGGCGTCACCGGTGGACACCGGCCACACCGGCACGGTGACCGCCCTGGCCGCTGGAACCCGTAACGGGCAGCCGGTGTTCGCGTCGAGTTCTGAGGACGCGACGATCCGGCTGTGGGACGTGGCTGGCCGGATCGTCGCATCCATCGACACCGGCGGCGCGGTGACCGCAGTAGCTTTCGGCGGGCCGGGCCGCGACATCCTGGTGGGCGTCACCGACGATGGAGTGGTGCAGCGCTGGGACGCGAACTCCGGTGCGAAGCTGGGCGGCCCGTTGCACCACGGCGGTCCCCCGCTGTATGCGGCGGCCACGGTCGACATGGACGGCCGCTACCTGCTCGGCGTGTCCGGAGCAGACGAGACGCTGCGGGTCTGGGACCTCATGACGGCGGAACCCCTGACCCGGGTGACGGTGGGCCACACCGTCCGATCCCTCTCCATGGCCGCGACCGGCGGACGACTGCTGGCGATGGTGCAGGGCGACGTCGTCGGCGAGGCGGAGTGCTTGGCGGAGTCCATGGCGGTGCTGTGGGACGTGTGGGCCGGAGAGCCGGTCAGGAAGCCGCTGCAACTCGGCGACGGTGGTGAAGTGGCCGTGCTCGGCGTGCTGAACGGCCGGGCGGTACTGGTCCAGGGCCTGGACGTCGGCGCCGACGATTTCGACTTCGACCCGGCTGGTATGGACGACCTACAGCTGCGGGATGCCGTGAGCGGCGACCTTCTCAACGAATTCGACGATCACCGGTACGGCCGGTGCGGCACGATAGCGATGGTTACAGCCGCCGGACGGAACTGGATCGTGTCGGGCCACGAGGGTGGTGTCGTCCTGCTCGACGACGAACTCCGGCAGATCGGCAAGGTCTACGACGGCCACAAGAGCAGCGCCGTCAAGTGCGTCGCCGTGGCGGAGACCACCGACAGCCTGGCAATAGCTTCCAGCGACTACGCGAACAGCGTACACATCTGGACGGCCACGATCCCGGGCTGAGCCGACGCCACGCGTAGCCCGCGGCGCCGGAGCGGCGGCGGCCATACTGGCCGCCGCCGACCGTTCAGCGACATGGTGGCGTTCCCGACCAATGACGGGCGGCACGACGGACGTCACTCCCCGCTGCACCGACGAACAGGAGGGCATGTCGCGGCCCCAATCAGAGACGGGGCTTCAGGAAGACGGTAGACAGTGAACACCGTCGTCCTGGACAGCTCTCGATCATCCGCCCGCCCACCACGGCCGCGGGCGTCGAGCTTGCTGGGGCGATGGCAGGATGCACAGCCATGGATCTTCATGAGCAGTTCCGCCGTGCGGCGATCGAGCGGGGCTTCCCAGCGGATGAGGTCGTCAGGTTCGCCGAGTTCATCCGATTCTCGATCAGGGCGAGTGGGCACCTCAACGGTGAGGTCGTCGGGCAGCACGGCGGTCTGCCCCGGCTGCCGGTGGGCGTGGAGTGGCCGTCCGCCAAGTCCGGGCCGCTGCCGTTCATCGCCTCCCTCGACTGCGCGGCGCTTCCCCGGGTCCCCGGCCTCGCCCTTCCGGTGGACGGTTCGCTGCTGTTCTTCCTGCACCGCGCGCTCGCCTTCAACTACGGGATCGCCAGCAATTCCGTCGAGGGCGAGCAGCAGTACGCGCGGGTCATGCATGTGCCGGCCGGCGCCGAGGCCGCACCGGCGGAGGCGCCTGACGGGCTCGACTCCGTCAGCCCGCAGCATGACCTGTTCGCCACGGTCGTCGCCGAACTGCCCTTTTGGTTGGACGGCTGCGACGAGGACGACCCCGACTCCACCCGGACTGACAACGCGGCACACCTGGGTCGCGATCTGCAACACCGCGATGAGCTCTGCGAGCTGGCCAAGGAACTCTGGCCGCGCAGCACCTCGCCCCTGATCTTCCTCGGCGGGTACACCGGCGGCGGCGGCGCGATGGTGACCGATTACCTGGACGACACCCCAGAGACCCAGATGGCGGACGACAACCTCACGGCACGCCAGAAGGCCGACAGCATCACGATCGCCGACGCCGACTGGGACCTGCGCCTGGAGGAGGAGACACTGCGCGTGATGCGCGAGTGGGTACCCCTCGCCCAGTTCGCCAAGGTGGATGCCTACTGGGGTTGTTTCATGATCCGGCACGAGGACCTGGCCGCCCGCCGATTCGACAAAGCCCTGTCCCGCACCGAGTTCACCGAATAGGCGGCGCCGTCACAGCTCTGCGGCGCTGCCGGCGTCCGGGAACACATCAGCCGCTCGCTCGCGACACCGGTGGAGAGGAGACGCTGACGATGGGCCAGTGAGTTCCAGGCCTGTGCCGCGATCGCGGTCAGAAGCGAGCTTCTCCATCCGGCGGTGATGTGCTCGGCGGTTTCAAGTGCGGCGTTGCTGGTCACCGGCCTCGCCAGATCAGCCGTGGCGCCGGAAGAAGAGCGCGGCAGGGCGCAGCGAACGCCCGAGAAGTCCCCTATTCTCCCCCCGTGACACATGAACGCGAACTGGTCTCGCCGGTGGAGTTGTGCCTGCCGGACGGGCGGTTGAACCCGGCGGCGGTCGGATGGAGCCGACGGCCGCTGCACACCGCCAACCTGCGAGGCTGGGGACGGACGAAACGCTGGGAATACTGGGGCATCGTCACGCCGGAGCACATCGTCGGCCTGGTCGCGTCGTCCCTGGACTATGCGGGCGTTCACGGGGTCTATGTACTGGAGCGCGCGACCGGCCGGGAGATCAGCACCGACGTGGTGGTGCCGCTGGCGCGGGGCGCGGTCCTCCCGGCGCTCAGCGGTGCCGGGGACGTGTCGGCGCGGGGCGGCGGGCTGGCGATCCGGATATCGCAGCGCCCGGACGGCACCACGATCAACGCGACGGCCGGTGAGGTCCGGTTGAACGTAGAGGTTCCACTGCCCGCGGGCCATGAGTCGCTGGGTGTGGTCGTGCCGTGGAGCAGCCGGCGGTTTCAATACACGGTCAAGGATGTCGGCCGGCCGGTCCGCGGCACGCTGACCGTGGCCAGCCGGGTGCACGAGATCGGGGGCCCGGACGCGTTTGCGGTGCTGGACCACGGCCGCGGCAAATGGCCGTACGCGGCCCGCTGGAACTGGGCGGCGGGGGCAGCAGCGGGCCGGGCGATCCAGCTGAGCGGCAAGTGGACCGACGGGACCGGCGTGACCGAGAACGGCCTCTTCGTCGATGGTCGCCTGCACAAAATCGGCGAAGAACTGCGGTGGGACTACGACCGGGCGGACTGGCTGCGCCCGTGGCGAATCAGCGGAGAACGGGTGGAAGCGCGGTTCCAACCGTTTCACGAGAAGATCGCCCGGACGAATCTGGCTGTTGTCGCCAGCGAGACGCACCAGTGCTTCGGCCATTTCACCGGTTGGGCGCTGGCCGATGACGGGGCTCGGATCAGCCTGGACGGGCTGGTCGGTTGGGCCGAGGAGGCACGCAACCGCTGGTAGACCGAACTGAACCACGCCCGGATCCCCGCACCACCTTGAGGTTTTGAGCGTAGGCTGGCGCATCGGCCCTTGACGGCACCACGGTCGAGCCTGACTTCGATAATGCCGTCCGCGCCGCTGGAGGCGAACCCCGGCCGGCCTGCTGTTCGGCGTGCCGTCCGTCGTGCTGACGGCCGTGTTGTGGGCCCTCACCGCCTCACCCTTGGGCCCTAACGTACTGCTGGCGGCCGCTGGCGTTGGACACCGCAACACCTGGCTGCCGCACGGCGAACGCCAAATGGATCAGATCCAGCGGGGCCGCCGGGCCGGCCGCGACGAGGTGCCCGGTGAAATGGTCGGGCACTCGCGGGGCGATGAAGGCGAGGTTGGGGCCAACCTCGGCGAAGAGCAGCCGGTCCGCGGTGAACGTGCCGCGCAGGACCCCGCCGGCGTACGTGGACCGGCGCTCAGCGTCGAAGTGAGCCCGTTCCAGCGCGAGGTCGTGATGCACCCGGGCGAACGCCGCAGCGGCCTCGTTGGAGAACTCCCAGGTGCTGTCGTGAATCGCCAAGACCAGATCCGGAGGCAGGCCGACTTCGGCCGCCACCTGGTCCATCACGGCCAGCATCACGCGCGAGCCAGTTGGTAGCCGGCGGCCAGCAGGTCCGGCGGGATCCCGCGCGCCGCGCTCTTGGCCGGCGAAGCTCTGGACCAGGCCGCGCAGTGCGGCGACCGGACCCGCAGGCAGACAGCTCCGCGACCAGCGTGTCCATGAAGCGGCGATCACAGCAACCGGACCTACGCGCCGGTCATGCCACACCGGCAGCCTGCCCGGCCTGCTTGTTGCGATACATGTCCTGGTCAGCGCTGCGGATCAGCTCCTCGGCGGAGATTCGCCCGTCGGAGACGGCAACGCCGACAGCAGCGCCCACCCATACGCTTTCGCCAGCCAAGACGAACGGCGCGCTCAGCGACTCGATCACGTGCCGCTGTAGCCGCTCTGCAGCTTCCACACCGTTACCGAGCAGCACGAACTCATCACCAGCGTACCGGGCCAATGTCTCGCCCGGCTCCAGCCCAGCCGAAACCCTCGCGGCCACCTGGGTCAGCAACTGGTCACCCACCAGATGCCCCAACCGGTCGTTGACCGCCTTGAAACCGTTCAGGTCCCAGAACACCACCACGACCGAAGCCGATTGCTCCCGGCGCAAGGCCGTGTCCAGCCGCGACCACAACTCCGCCCGATTCGGCAGCCCCGTCAGCAAATCGTGCGTCGCCTGGAACCGCAGCTGCGCCTCCGCCCGCTGCCGCTCCCGCGCCAGCCCGCCGACCCGTACCATCGCCAGCGGCACCACCAGCAGACTGTTGACGACCGTCAACGCACCGTCGACGGGCTGCCCGGCGAACTCGCGAATCGCACTCACCAACGGACCGAGCGCGATCACGGTGCCGATCAGAACGAGCCGTCCAGCGGAGAGACGGTCCTGCGGCGCAGGTCCCGGCCGGCACAGCTCGACCGCGGACGCGTGCAGCACGGCCAGCCCGAGGAAGAGGTACGACGGCATGTAGGAAAGCGCGAACCAACTGCCGACTGGGGCCACCAGCGAGCCGAGCTGGTGAATCAGGACGATGTTGGACAATAGCTGAACACCGATGGCGGCGGTGAGCAGCTTGAGCGGTGTCAATCCGCTGGAGGTGGTTACCAGCCGCAGCGTGGCGCCCAGCACCCCGCAGAGCAACATGATCGTGACGAGCAGCGGCGCCTGCCGCCCGCCGTCCACCCCGAGGTGCTGCAGGCGGGGCAGTAGCAGCATGGTCCAGAGCAGGCCACCGGCCCCGATGGCGGTCAGCGCAAGGTCCAGCATGCCGCCGACGTCGTTACGTCCGCGTCGCAGCAGCAACATGACTGCGGCGAGAAGCAGGTGAAGGTTCCCGATGGTCATCAGCAAGTCACCGAACGGGGCGGTGTCGCCGGTCACCACACCCAGCGCGTTGTTGACTATCCACCAGCCGAGCGTGACGGCCAGCATCACCCACGGCGCACGCAATTCCCGGGGCATCCGGCGCAGATTCCGCAGTACCGGCATCGCCAAGGCCAGCGTGACCAGCAGATAGACCAGGGACTGCGCGGCGGGAAAGGCGCGCAGGACCACGGTCAGCACGCCGACGAGCCCCAGGAAGGGCAGCGCGCGGGTGAAACGAGGCATGCCCTTTGCATCGGCTGGCGAGGCGAGGACATGAGCCATGCTGTGCGTTCGAGCCGCTGTTCACGAAGGCCCCACGAAGGATGCTGCGCAACACGAAACCGCGAACGCCTGCGCGCGATACCGCCGGACGCCGGCTGAGGATCCGTAAACCCGTGGCCGTACTGCGTGACGCAATGTCGCCTGGCAGTCTGCTCGCGATCACCCACCCCACCGCAGCCTTCAACCCCGACGAGGAGCGCGGCCGAGGCGACCGCCGCGGCCCGGGCGAGTGCGTCCTACGCCGAGCTCGGCGCGGCGGCCGGCCGCACCCGTTAGGGATCTCGTGTCAGCGCTCACGGAATTCCCCACCTGTAGCGGTCTGACGCTCACAAATTCGCCACCCTGTCGCTCGCATAATTCCCCAGGTGGAGCTGGTGGACCGGTCGTCCGGTCTGGTTCGGGGTCCTCGCGATCAAGGAAGAGTGCTCTCTCGTTCGGCACTACGCAGGGCCTGGATCTGAGTCTTTTCATCGACGCTGAGCACAACCGCGCCGCCGGGTGGGTCCAGATACAGCCCGACGATGTCGGCGACCTTGTCCGCCAACGCGGGATCCTGCTGAGCTTGAAGGTGCCCTGCTTCTGCGGCTTCAAGCCGTGTTCGCGCCGCAGATTCGCCACCCAATGATGCGAGACAGATGTGCCGCTGGTGCGGGTGACATAGTCAGCCATCGTCCGAGTTGACCAATGCGACAACCCGGTTCCGTCGGCGGTGTCGTGCGGGTCAGGGTCAGGGCCAGGACCCGCGACCGCACATCCGCGCTGACCTGCTCACGAGGGCCGCCAGGCTTCGCGGCGAGCAGCCCGCAGGCGCCGCCAGCAGCGTAGCGGACCAGCCACAGATCCACCGTCGGCCGTGACACCCCGGCCAGCGAGCCGACGAGTTGGGTGATACCCCCGCGCATTATGGCCGCCGATCGTGGTCGGCGGCGCGACGAAGATACAGGACGGCGGTGTCGTCGCCGTGGCGTCCGGCGTCACCGCGTTGGATCTCGGCCAGCAGGGTGTCGACGTAGGCGTCGGGGTCGTCGATGGTGGACAGGCGTGTGGCCAGTTCGATGAAGCCTTCGTCGCCCATGCGGGTGCTGTCGTCGCGGAAGCTTTCGATGACACCGTCGGTGTACAGCAGCAGACCCGCACCAGGGGGCATGGTGATGCGGGATTCGCGCCACCGTCCCCGGCCGGGTGCCATGCCGAGGCTGAGCCCGTGGCTGATCGGGGCGGGGTAGGCGTTGCCCGGGGTGATGATCAGTGGTGCGGGATGCCCGGCGCTGAGCATGATCACCTCGCAGCTGTCGGAGGTGATGCCGACGGTGCAGACGGTGGCGAACATGCCGTCATGCGGTCGTTCGGCGACCAGAACCTGTTCGAGCAGGCGTATCCGGTCGGTCTTGCGCAGCCCGGCTAGCGTCAGGGTGCGCCAGCCGAACCGCAGGCCGACGCCCAGAGCGGCTTCGTCGGGTCCGTTGCCGCATACGTCACCGATGAGCGCGTGGATCGTCCCGTCGTCGGTTTGCACGACGTCGTAGAAGTCGCCGCCGAGCAAAGAGCGTTGCTGGCTGGGCAGGTAGCGGCTGACGATCGTGATCGACGTGTCAGTCAGCAGCGGCTTGGGCAGCAGGCCGCGTTGCAGGCGCAGGTTCTCGTCGGCGTGAAACTCGGTGTCGCGCAGCCGGCGTTCGGCGGATTGGACGCGTTTACGCTGGACCGCGTAGCGGATGGTGCGGGCCAGCACCGCCGCATCCACCTGGTCTTTGACCAGATAGTCCTGGGCCCCGACGGCGACCGCGGCCGAGCCGGTCGCGGCGTCGTTGAGGCCGGTCAGCACCAAGACGGCGGCGTGCGGCCACTGCTGCAGCACCTGGCTCAGCGCGTCCAGGCCGCGAGCGTCCGGCAGGTGCAGGTCCAGCAGGACGCACTCCGGCTCGTACGAGATCTGCTTGGCTCCCGTGAGGGTGTCGACGTGGTGCAGACGAGCGTCGATATCACCGTCGGCGAGGTACTCCTGCACCAGAACGGCGTCACCGAGGTCGTCCTCGATCAACAGGATGACGATGCCGGCCACCGAAGCATCCGCCTCGGAACCGCCAGCGACCGAGTCAGGGCGCGGCAGTGACGCAATGCTTCTACGTCCGTCAGCGGTCACCGTACCCACCCATTCTTCGCCGTATACCCACCGACGGCGACGCCGTCGATCAGGAACCAGCTGACCACTGAGGCAGCCGCGATAGCAGGGCCGACGTCATTATGACGCATCGAAGACCGGCGAGATAACCACCAGTAGACGGGGGCTCGTGCGAGCCTCACCGTCCCACGGTGAGCCCAAGAGGCGAAACCATGCCTTGGTGACCTGACCGCCGGATCAACGCCCAGCGATGCAGAAGGCGGCCCACACCTGCTTGCCGACAGCGGTCGGATACCAGCCGACATCCTCGGCGAGCCGTCAGCTCAGAACCAAGCCGAGCCCGCCGTCGCCGGAGTGCCGGTGCTCGTTGACCGTCGGGCTGGAGCCAGGGTCGTTGTCCGCGACGTCGATGATCAGGGTGCTGTCGCAGCAGGCCAGGGCCACCACAGCGGGGGACGCCCGTGCCGTAGAGCGTTGCCCGCCAGCTCGGTCGCAACGATGGTGAGGCGCTCGACCAGGTCGTGACGGTCCGTCATGGCTGCTGCGACGCTCATCACGACCTCGCGCAACGCGGCTCGCAACGGTTGCAAGTCCCCCGCCGCCTTCAGCGTCCACCGCCCCAGCTCCTCATCGACGGTCGGCGGCCGCAGCAGCTCCCAGCCCGTCATGAAACCAACATTGTGCCCACTTCTCCAGGGGGAACGCCAGCCCAACCAAGGTCATCGCCGGCCCCATCGACCATTGACGAAGCAAACCGTCCCCACCTTCTGGGCCCTCGACGACGACATGCCGATGACCGAAACCTGTCAAGCCGCGAACACCGCAGCAAGAGCGCAGCCGTCAAGGGACGGGATGGCCGCAGACCCCAGGGCCGCTTTCGCGGCTACCCCTCACGCACAGAGAATGCGCTTGTGGCGCCTCAGGCAGGAGTACATTGTCCCCGGTAGGCCACACCTCCTTTGACCGGAAGCACCCTTACGCTCACGGCAGGATCGGGATGGACCCTAGGCCAGCACACCAAGGTGACCGCGCCGCTGGCAGCGGACAAAACAGCCATTGGCTGCGCATCGACGTCACCGCGCATCCCGGATCGGCGATGGTCCGGCTGTGCCTCGCCGGAGAACTCGATCGCATGACAGCCGAGCAGCTCCAGCAGCTCGTCATCCAGGTCCTGGACGGTGAGGCTCCCGCAACACTTGAACTCGATGCTGCCGACCTGAGCTTTCTCGATTCTTCCGGCATCCGATCGCTGCTGGCCTGCCGCCGCAGTGCCGAAGCATCCGGCAGCCGGCTCGTGGTGACCAATCCCGCCCGCATTCCCTACCAAGTTCTTGAGATCACCGGGCTACTCGAGCACTTCGCCGTCGCCCCGGACGCTGCACGGGCCGTCACGGCCGGCGGGCCGCGGCGGAACCTCGAACGACCCACATCGACGACGCCACCGAACTTGCAGCAGCTGGTCGAGCAGGCAGAACAGATCCGACAGGCCGCCGGGGCAACGCGCGAGCGAGCCAGGGCCATTTCCCGCGCTTACCCGCCGTGGCCCGGACGATGATCTTAGAGGCAGACTCTAGCGGGTCGTGCTGGTCGCCGACGCGGCTCCGCAGCCCAGCGAGCAGGGACTAGGCGAGGTGGCCGGGATCGGCACCGTGCGGTGCACAACGGTGGAGGCCGTTGACGCGGTCACCGCGATCCGCGCCGATCCTTGCCGTTGACGAGGGCTGAATCTGTTTTGTCGTAACCCATCGATACTGTGCCGCCCATCGTCCATCGAGCTGGGGAGACAGGGTGCGCAGTTTCGAGCACCGGAGCGCGGAATCCGCGAAGTTCTGGCAGGTGTCGCAGGAGGGTGTCGCCGTCACAGTCCAATTCGGGCGCATCGGCACCGCCGGACAGACACGGGTGAAAGAACTCGTCACCGAGGAGACCGCGAGCCTGTACGTGGCCGGCCTGATCACGGAAAAGGTCAACAAGGGCTACCTGGAGGTGACCTCCGCCGCCGAGCCGGCCGCACCGTCCATCGCAGCCGGTCCTGCACGCGCGGCCGGGCCGGTGCACGACGCGCCAATCCACGACGGGCCGGTGCAGGACGAGCCGGTCGAGCTTCCGGACGAGGATACGTTCGTCCTTCCCGACGCGTGGGTGCGCAGGATCCGGCCGCGGCGCGGCGGACGGCCGGGTGCCCGGCCGCCCTCTCTGGCCGGCGCGGTGGCCAAGGCTGACGACATCCTGGCGCAGACACGCGATCACCGTGAACGGGTGCTGGCGAACAGTCGCAGCGAACCGGAGCTGGTGGCCGCCGCCCGTGCGTTCCTCGACGGGAGCCGGATCACCCCACTCGGCGCGGCGGCGACCGCGTGGGCCTCCTGGGACGTCTTCGCCTACCCGCACATCAAGGCCGCGGTCGCCGACGGATGGTTCGCGGCGCACGGGCTGGCCTTCGCGGCACAGGCGGTCCTGGAGTTGAGCGGTCTGCAGAACGGATATGGCGGCCACCTCGGCCGCAATGAGCGCATCTCATACTGGCTGGGCGCCCCGTGGCGGCTGGCGGCGGAGCGCGTGCGGGCCCGCCTCGCCGTCGCCGACTATGCGGCATACGCGCACGCTCGGGAGGCGCTCGAGGCCTACATGTCCACGAAGCAGCACATGCTTGCGGCGTTCCTGCTCCCCACCGAACCCGGGTGGCTCGGCGAAGACTGTCCGGCAGAGCTGCGCGATGACTCGCTGGCCGCGTTCGTGGTGTCCACCCCGCAGGAGTGGGAGCGAATCAGCCGCCACGTCCGCGCATTCGACCTGGCGCCGTCGCTCGGCCTGCTGGCCACGGTCCTCGATGTGATCGGGCCGACGGTGGGGGCGCGTCTGCTCGATCTGGTGGGCAAGAACGGCTATTCCGAGGAGCGGCGTGCGGTGTTCAACGGCCTGACGCTGATTCCCACCGACGAGGCGTTCGAGGCGCTGGTCCGCCATGTCGACGACGACCTGACGGAACCCGCGCTGCTGGAGGCGTCGGAGCGGTTCCCGGTGCGTGCCCTGCGTCTGCTCGGCCTCGCGGCCGGTGCCCCGGGCAGCCACCGGCGCATCACCGAGTTGCTGCACCGGCGCGTCACCGCGAACCCGGAGATCGCACGCGCGGCGCTGCCCGTACTGCCGGAAGCCTCCCGCCGGCAGATCGAGCCGATCCTCGCGTCGCTGTCGACGTCGCCGTCCGCACCGGCCGAGTTGCTCCATCCGCTGCTGGCGACGCCGCCGTGGACCAGGGCGCGCACGGTGGTCACGCCGATCGTGGTCGACGGCCTCACCCCGCCGGACGTGACCCGGGTGTGCCGGCAGTCCGGCGAGCGTGAGGCCGAAGTGGCGCAGTTCGAGAAGGAAGCGCCGCGGAGCGGCCCGGAGCACTGGGAGCGTGCGGCGGTGAACCTGCGCGAAGGACGCAGGCAGCATCCGGCCGACGAGGAGTGGTTCTTCGCCGATGCGCCGCGGTCGATGACGGACGAGTATCTGGCCCACTGGCGGCCGACAGGTTTCTGGTCCCCGGGGTGGACCATGCCCCGCCTGCTCGCCCGGTTCGATGTGGATGCCGTGCCGGTGCTGGTGCATTGCGCCCGCCTCACGGACCAGCCGGACCTCTACGGCTCCCTGCTGCTTCCCGTCGAAGGCCTCGACGTCGCGACCCTGATGGCGCAATGGCTGGGCGGCGGGAAATCGGTACGGCGGATCGCGGTGTCCTGGCTGCGTCAGCACCCGGAGTCGGCGGCCGGCGAGCTGGTGCCCGCCGCGGTCGGTCCGGCCGGTGCGGCACGCCGCGCCGCGGAGCACGCGCTGCGGACGGTGGCCGCGGCAGGTCACGAGGACATCGTCCGCGATGCCGCGGTCGCCTACGGTCCCGCCGCTGCCACCGCGGTGGACGCGATACTGTCGATCGCCCCGGTCGAGATCCTGCCGAAGCGGATGCCGGACCTGCCGGCGTGGGCCGGTGACGCCGCAGCGCTCGCCCCGGTCCTGTTGCTTGGTCGCCGCCATGCGTTGCCGGCGACGGCCGTGCGGCACCTGTGCACCATGCTGGCGTTGTCCCGCATCGGCACGCCGTATCCGGGCGTCGCCATCGTGCGGGAGACCCTTGACCGGGCCTCGCTGGCCGAGTTCGGCTGGTCGCTGTTCCAGAGCTGGGAGTCGGCCGGACGTCCGTCGAAGCAGAGCTGGGCTTTGGAAGCGCTGGCGCTGACCGGTGACGACGACACGGTCCGCCGGCTCGCGCCGATCATCCGAGCCTGGCCCGGCGAAGGCGGTCACGCTCGTGCCGTGACCGGGCTCGACGTGCTCCGGGAAATCGGCTCCGAGGTGGCGCTCATGCATCTGCACAGCATCGCGCAGAAGGCGAAGTTCGCCGGGCTCAAGTATGCCGCGCGGGAGCGGATCGACGTCGTCGCCGGGGAACTGGGCCTCACCGCCGAGCAACTGGCTGACCGGCTGGTGCCCGACTTCGGGTTGGACTCCCGGGGCCGGCTCACCCTCGACTACGGACCGCGCCGCTTCGTGGTGGGCTTCGACGAGCAGCTCAATCCCTACGTGGTGGACCACGACGGCATGCGGCGCAAGGACCTGCCCAAGCCCGGGGCCCGAGACGACGAGGCGCTCGCCACGGCGGCCTACAAGACGTTCGCCGGGCTGAAGAAGGACGTCCGCACGGTGGCAGCGGACCTGATCCACCGGCTGGAGACGGCGATGGTGGTCCAGCGGCGGTGGACCGCCGACGAGTTCCGGCGGCTGCTCGTCGAGCACCCGCTGATGCGGCATGTCGTGTCGCGCCTGGTGTGGGCGACGTTCACCGCGGAGGGGTCGGTGGGCACCGCGTTCCGGGTGGCCGAGGACGGCAGCCTGGCAGACGTCGACGACAAAGAGCTCGCTCTGGCCGACGACGCCTCGGTCGGAGTCGCGCACCCGCTGCACATCGAGTCGGACCTGACCACCTGGGCGCAGTTGTTCGCCGACTACGAGATTCTCCAGCCGTTCCCGCAACTCGGCCGGCCGGTGCGGCGGTTGACCGCGGAACAGGCCGCCCAGCAGCGACTGACCGAGTTCGTCGGGGCGGATGTCGCGGTCGACCGGTTGCTGAAGCTGGAGCGGCGCGGATGGTGGGTGCGAAGCGCGCCGATGGACGCGGGCATCCAGGACACCGTGGAGTGCTACCTGCCGGGCCGGGGCGGACTGACCTTCCCCCTCGACCCGGGGATCAGCGTCCAGTTCCCGAACGAGGATCCGGTGCAGACGTTCCGTGACGCGCGCCTCTCCGGGGCGCCGAACTTCGCGGCCCTGGATCCCGTGATCCTCTCGGAACTGCTGTGCGACCTGCACTACCTCCTGCACGGCGGCGCGATGCGGTAACGAGCACGGTCCCTCCCGCGACGCCGGTCGGCCGACGTCGCGGGACGGGCCGGTTCAGAACTACCAACGGCGAGAGGTGCGCTGTACAGATACGCGCACGCGTCAGTCGTCGTGTACCCGCGGTCTCGACCCGGCCGGCGGCACCCTGGTGTCGACCGCAGCCGATCGGCCGACTTCCTGCGGTGGCATCTCGATTCACCGGGTACCGAGGTGATGCGTACCATGCGCTCGCTCGCCCCTCGCCCACCGGCGCCGCCGGTCGAGTCTCCGGATCAAGGTGCCGCGACACTCCCCGGCACCCGCAGACGACTCGCTCGGGTTCCGGTCCGGCCTCCGCATCAGGCACCGTCCTGCACGTCCCTGTAGTAGCCCCGCACCGGGACGTCAAGCGCCGCGCGGGTATAACGCACAGTAACCGGGATGGGCTGTGGGTTCGGCCCGATTCGCGGGATGGAAGTCCTGCTCAGCGCCGCGATCCACGGTGGACGGAGCATGTTTCTGACACGCGATCACCATCCGATCACCACGCTCCCAACAGCTGGGATTCTCGGGGCTGAAAATGGGAAACAAAAAGGCCGTGACCCTTGTTTCCGCAGGTCACGGCCTTGATCTTTTGTGCGCCCGAAGGGACTCGAACTCCCGCCTCGACGCTCGTGGTGAAAGTCCAGCTCAACCTTGGAATCCACTGTGGACAAGACACGTTCGCGACACGCGATCACCATCGGATCACCACGCTCCCACTAGCTGGGATTTTCGGGGTCAGAAATGGGAAACAAATAGGCCGTGACCCTTGTTTCCGCAGGTCACGGCCTTGATCGTTGGTGCGCCCGAAGGGACTCGAACCCCCAACCTTCTGATCCGTAGACAGCGGAGCAATCGCTCGAGGTCAGGGCTCACATCAAGATCCAGACATACGCCCGATTTAAGCCTCATTGTTAGCTTACAGAGCGCCAGGTTCCCTGTCTCGAATGACGAGACGAACTACCACCATAGTGGCCCTTCACATCGATGGATGACTACGGCGCGCCTCCGCGGCCTGGCCCGCAGCGGCTGTTGCCACGAACGTCGTCACCTATCTGTGAAGCATCGCCAGAAGCTCCACGGCTTGTTCAGCCTGCCATGACGGTGGCATCACTGCGAGGGCGTCTGCCTGGGCTGCCGGACCTAAATAGCCGGGATGGGCGCCGTCGATGACTTGTACCTCGTGGTGATGCCATCGCACCGGGACGAGCCGGGTGTGGCCGGCTGATGGTCGGACGTCGCCGCGGAGGGTGGCGGCGGGCAGTTCCGGCAGAGCCCGCGCGGCGAGCCCGGCGAGAAGTGGCTGGATCAGGGTGTAGGCGGCCACGAGGGCGGCGAACGGGTTGCCAGGCAGTCCGATCAGCCAACGGGGGCCTGCTTGGGCGAGGACTTGGGGGTGTCCCGGTCGGCAAGCGACACCGTTGATGTGGATGGTTGCGCCGGCTTCGGCGAGCGCGTCGTGGAGGCGGTCCGCGGGTCCGACGGAGGACGATCCGCAGACGAGGGTGAGGTCGGCGTCGATCAGAGAACGGCGCACTGCGTCGGTGAGAACAGTCGCGGGGTGGTCCGGGATCCAGCTCAGCTCGACGACGTCGGTGTTCCAAGCGGTCAGCAACGTCGTGAGGACGGGGCTGATCGCGTCGCGGACTTTGCCGTGTGTTGGAAGGCCCATGGTGACGACTTCGTCGCCGGTCACCAGGATGCGCACGGTAGGCCGTGTCCGGGCAGTGACGGTGTCGAGTCCGACGCTAGCGGCGAGCCCCAGCACGGCAGCCGTAAGCACCGTGCCGCCGGGCAGCAGTGTCTGTCCCGCCTGCACGTATTCGCCGGCCCTGCGAATGTGATGGCGGTTGCCGGATCGAGGGGGAGGCTCGCGGACGAGGTCTGCTCTGCGTTCGGCGACCTCGTACGGAACCACGCGGTCGGCGCGCGGCGGTACCGGCGCGCCGGTGGCGATCTCGACTGCCTCGCCAGGGGCCAGGCCCTCGGGTGTGGCACCGCCGGCCAGGACGTGGCCGACCAGCCGCCACGGGCCAGGGCCGCGCACCGCGTAACCGTCCATCGCGGCGTTGTCGAAGCCGGGAAGCATACTTGCCGCTCGAATCGGTCGGGCGAGGGTCCGGCCGGCGGCGTGTGTCAGCGGCACCTGCTGGACGCCGAGCGGTGTGGGTAGACGATGGGCGAGTAGCCGTGCCTGTGTCCAGGGTATCGCTTGGCCTGCATACGGGTCAGCGCCGGGTTCGCTGGTGGGCGTGCTGACGTGGTGCTCACTTGCGATGGTCACGTCGTGCGCCCCCTTCTCAGGCAAGTTTGGCGACGGTGAGCAGCACGGCGGCGTCTTCGAGCGCTTCGAGGGTGTGTCGGGCGTCGGGCACGACGAGCAGGTCGCCGGCAGCGCCTTCGCAGGAGACCTCGTGGGTGGCCAGGCGGACCTTTCCGTGGAGGACGTGGACGGTGGCTTCGCCGGGGTTTTCGTGTTCGTCCAGGGCTTGGCCGGCGCGCAGGGCGATGAGGGTTTGCCTGAGGGTCTGGGTGTGTCCGCCGACGACGGTTTGGGCGCTGCGGCCGCTGGACGAGTCGCGCGCCGTTTCGAGGTGCTGGATGAGGAGGGAGACCAACGATGACTTCTGCATGACAGGTTTCCTTCAGGTGGCGGTCGGTCGGCGGGCGAGGCCGCTCATCTTGACGGCGGTGAAGACGGCTGCGGCGAGCGCGACGTCGGACAGGAGCATGAGGCCGATGGCGTAGGAGTTCTCGACGCCGTACACCCAGCCCATGATCAGTGGCGGGACGAAGCCGCCGAGACCGCCCGCGGCGCCGACGACACCCGTGACGGTGCCGACCTTGTCGGCCGGGGCCACTTTGCCGACCAGGGCGAACACCGCACCGCCGGCCGCACCGAGCAGGGCTGCCATGCCGAGGAAGGCGATGGTGGCGACTGGCATCAGCGGTGGCTGGAACGCCTGGACGACGGCGAACAGCGCGACGCCGGCGAAGCTCCACACCAGCACCGGCACTGGGTGGATCCGGTCGGACAGCCAACCCCCGACGGGCCGGGCGATCACCGCGAGGACGACGAACCCGGCGGTGCGCAGGGCGGCGTCGTTGGCGGTCAGCCCGTAGCCGGTTTTGAGGTAGGCGGGCAGGTAGACGCTGAACGCGACGAACCCGCCGAATCCGACGGCGTAGAGGAAACACATCTGCCAGGTGACCGGGAGCCGGCAGACGTCAACGGTGCGTCCCCATGCGGACCCGGCCGGGCGTTGCCTGTTCGGTGCGTCCCGGATCAGCAGGAACGCGACGACGGCGTATCCGGCCAGGATCGCGGCGACCAGCAGGAACGGGGTTTTCTGGCCGTACGCGTCGGCGAGTTTGACGGTGCTGAAGTTGGCGACGGCGGTGCCGCCGGTGCCGATGCCGAAGACCCCGATGGCGAAGCCCTTACGGGCCGGCGGGTACCAGCCAGAGACCAGCGGAACGCCGACGGCGAAGGTCGTGCCGCCGATCCCGAGGAAGAACCCAGTGATGATCAACGCCGGATACGACGACACGACCGACAGGGTCAGCACGGGAACGATGGTGATCAGGCTGATCACCGGAAACATCACGCGTGCGCCGAACCGGTCGGTCAGCGCACCGACCGGGATGCGGCCGAGGGAGCCGACCACCACGGGCACCGCCACGAGCAGCGACTGGGCGGCGAAGCTCAGTCCCAGGCGTTCCTTGACGCCCGGGCCGAGCGGACCTAGCAGCGCCCAGGCCCAGAAGTTGACCGTGAACCCGATGGTCGCGAGCGCCAGGTTGCGGCCGGCTCCGGCCGGAACGGTCCCGCCCGGCTGAGGGGTCGGTGCCGTCCGCGCCGCGGCACCGCTTGTTGTCGCCATCTTCTACCTCAAGAGGTCGGGCCGGTCTCGGCCGGCGCGGTCATACAGGAACTGTTCGAGGCGAGTGCTGCCGGCCGCGGGTCACTCGTGACGGCGGGCGGATTTCGACGGCAGCTTGGGCGGGCCTTCCCAGCCTGGTCGGGTGGGGCGCAGGCCGGACCTGGCGTCGCGGCTGCGGTAGGGCACGTATGGGCGGGTGAGGTAGCCGACGGGTGCGCTGAAGGCGTGCACGAGGCGGGTGAACGGCCAGAACGCGAACAGCGCGAAGGCCGCGATGATGTGGATCCGGAAGCCGATCGGGACGCCGGCCATGATCTTCGGGTCGGGACTGAGGTAGAACAGCGACCGGAACCAGGGCGAGATGGTTTCGCGGTAGTCGTAGCCGGGGCCGCTCACGTTCGCCCGCAGGGTCGACCACAGACCCAGCACGATGACCGCGGCGAGAACCGCATACATGGCTTTGTCGTTCTTCGTCGTCGCGGCGAACACCGGGCCGGTCAGGCGGCGGCGGGCGATGAGGATGGCCATGCCGATCAGCGTGCAGAAGCCCGCGACGGTCCCGATGAATACCGCCATCAAGTGGTAGGTGTGCTCGGTGATGCCGACGGCCTCGGTCCAGGGTTTGGGGATGAGCAGCCCGCCGATGTGCCCGACGAGGACCATCAGGACGCCGAAGTGGAACATGGGGCTGCCCCAGCGCAGCACCGCGGACTCGTACATCTGCGATGAGCGGGTGGTCCAGCCGAACTTGTCGTAGCGGTAGCGCCAGATCAGGCCGCCGACGAGGATGGCGATGCTGAGGTACGGGAAGACGACCCAGAGTAGGACGTTCATCGGCGGCCTCCGGTGGTGTCGACGAGTCCGAACGGTTCGAGGCCCACCTGTTCGACGGGCGGCCCGGTCTGGGCGAGGCGGATGGCGGCGGCGATGTCGCCGGGTTCCGGTGGCGGCAGCATCGTCCGGACCGCCTCGATCGCGTGCCGGTAGATCGATCTTTCTTTGGCGAGCGCCTTGGTGAGAAGGTCGAGGCCGACCCGGTTCTCGCGCAGCAGCCGCCAGCCGTCGTCGTCCACGGTGGCCAGGTCGAGCACGGCGGGCAGGTAGTCGGGCAGTTCCCCGTCGACGACCTCCAACCCGGCCTGCTTGTACGCGGCGGCGAACAGGACCAGTGCCTCGCCGCGTTTACGGGTGTCACCGCAGGTGTAGTAGGTCAAGTGCAGACAACAACGGCGGCGGAAGTCGAACAGTTGCACGTATTCGTCGGCCAGCGCGACCGGGTTGCCGTGGCTTCGGTGCCCGGCGACCGTCCGCAGCGGCTGCGCGACGGGGTCGGGCAGCGCGTCGAGCGCCGCCACGAGGGTCGGCAGGACGGCGAGCGTGTCCGGGTCGGGGTAGCGCAGCAGTAGTGAGGCCGCCCGCGCTGCGACCGGCCGCCAGGTGGATCGGCTCACGGCTCGCCTCCGTCCTTCTTCGGCGGGAAGAGTCCCTCGGGGCGGCCTTTGCCGTCCCAGTTGAGCAGGTTGACCCGGGCCTGTTTGTCCTCGGGCGCGGCGACGGAGTCGGCGGTCTGCCGGTCGCGCAGCATGTGGAACGTCTCCACCTGGATCGGCGCCGGGGTGCCGGAGGACTCGCCGAAGGGCCCTTGGCCGTATGGGCCGCCACCGCCCATACCGGGGCCGCCCTCGTAGTCGAGGCTGCATTCGGTGCCGAGCTGCTCCAGGTGGTGCGCGTCCTCGGCGTGTGCGGCGGGGATGACGTACCGTTCCTCGTACTTGGCGATGGCCAGCAGCCGGTACATGTCGTCCATCTGCTGCCCCGTCATGCCGACCGCGGCGGCGATCGATTCGTCGCGGTCCTCGCCGAGGTTGATCCGGCGCTGGTAGGCGCGCATCGCGGCGAGCCGTTGCAGGACGGCCGTCACCGGGGCCGGGTCGCCGGCGGTGAACAGGCCGGCCAGGTAGTCCACCGGGATGCGCAGGGCATCGACGGCACCGAACAGGTTGTTGAGATCCTCACCGTCGTGGCCGGTGTCGCGCAGGATGTCGACGACCGGAGACAGCGGCGGGATGTACCAGACCATCGGCATGGTGCGGTACTCCGGGTGCAGCGGCAGCGCCACCTCGTACTTCATGATGAGGTCCCAGATCGGGGACTGCTGCGCCGCGGTGATCCAGTCGTCCGGGATGTCCGCGGCCCGCGCCGCGGCGACCACCTGAGGATCGTGGGGGTCGAGGAAGACGGACTTCTGCGCCTCGTACAGGGCTTGTTCGTCCTTGACGGCGGCGGCCTTACCCACGGCGTCGGCGTCGTAGAGCATCAGGCCGAGGTAGCGCAGCCGGCCGACGCAGGTCTCCGAGCAGATGGTGGGCTGACCGATCTCGATGCGCGGGAAACAGAAGGTGCACTTCTCGGCCTTGCCTGTGCGGTGGTTGAAGTAGATCTTCTTGTACGGGCACCCGGTCACGCACATCCGCCAGCCCCGGCATTTGTCCTGATCGACCAGGACGATGCCGTCCTCGGCCCGCTTGTAGATCGCCCCGGACGGGCACGACGCGGCGCACGACGGGTTGAGGCAGTGCTCGCAGATGCGCGGCAGGAAGAACAGGAACGCCTTCTCGTACTCCTGGCGGA
The DNA here is from genome assembly GCF_042666575.1 of Actinoplanes sp. GCM10030250. Classification (NCBI taxonomy): domain Bacteria; kingdom Bacillati; phylum Actinomycetota; class Actinomycetes; order Micromonosporales; family Micromonosporaceae; genus Actinoplanes; species Actinoplanes sp. GCM10030250. Next base: position 55,858 of record NZ_JBHTDO010000010.1, read on the forward strand.
CCTGGTCCGACAGTTGCCGCAGGATCGGGTCACCGGCGGCGATCTCGTTGCCGCCCGCGAGGGAGTCGTCCCAGTTCGCCGACCAGGTGACCTTGGTGTCCTCGCCGGTGAGCAGCGACTTCGGCCGGGCCACCGGGGTGTCGGTGCCGCCGGCGGGCGCGGTGAGCAGGTGCTCGTAGTCGTAGGTCCACGGTTCGTAGTAGTCCTGCATGGCTGGCAACTTCGGGTTGGCGAAGATGCCGAACAGCTTCTTGACCCGGCCGCCGGCCTTCGGCTTGAGCCGCCCGGTCCGGGTACGGGTCCAGCCGCCCTGCCACTTCTCCTGGTCCTCGTAGGTGCGGGGGTATCCCTGCCCCGGGCGGGATTCGACGTTGTTGAACCAGACGTACTCGACACCGGAACGGTTCGTCCACGCCTGTTTGCAGGTGACCGAGCAGGTGTGGCAGCCGATGCACTTGTCGAGATTCATCACCATCGACATCTGGGCCATGACGCGCATCAGTACTCGACCTCCTGCGAACGGCGGCGGATCACGGTGACCTCGTCGCGCTGGTTGCCCGTCGGGCCCAGGTAGTTGAACGCGAACGACAGCTGGGCGTAACCGCCGATGATGTGGCTGGGCTTGATCAGCAGCCGGGTCAGCGAGTTGTGGATACCGCCGCGCCGGCCGTTCGTCTCGGCCTTCGGCACGTCGATCACCCGTTCCTGGGCGTGGTACATGTACACGGTGCCCTCGGGCATCTTGTGCGTCACCACCGCGCGGCAGACGACGACGCCGTTGCGGTTGACCGCCTCGATCCACTCGTTGTCGGTGACGCCGATCTTGGCCGCGTCCACCTCGCTCATCCACATCGTCGGGCCGCCGCGGGACAGGGTGAGCATGATCAGGTTGTCCTGATACTCGGAGTGGATGGACCACTTCGAGTGCGGCGTGAGATACCGGACGGTCAGTTCCAGCTCGCCCTTGGCGCCCAGGCGCGGTTCGCCGAACAGTTTGTGCATGTCCAGCGGGGGCCGGAACACCGGCAGTTCCTCGCCCAGCTCCTGCATCCAGTCGTGGTCGAGGTAGAAGTGCTGCCGCCCGGTCAGGGTGTGCCAGGGCTTGAGCCGCTCGGTGTTGATGGTGAACGGCGAGTATCGTCGGCCGCCGTGCTCACTGCCGGACCACTCCGGGCTGGTGATCACCGGGACCGGCCGGGACTGGCAGTCGGCGAAGCGGATCTGCTTGCCCTCGTGTTCGCTGGACATGTCGGCCAGCCGCTGCCCGGTGCGCCGCTCGAGGAAGTGGAAGCCCTCGGTGGCGACCCGGCCGTTGGTGGTGCCGGACAGCGCCAGGATCGCTTCGCAGCAGCGGATGTCGGTGTCCAGCCGGGGCCGGCCGTCCGCGACGCCCCCGCGTACCGTGCCGTTGATCTTCTTGAGGAACTCGATCTCCGGGTTCACGTCGACCGTGACGGCCTTCGTGGTGGTGCCGAGCCGGTCCAGCAACGGACCCAGCGAAGCCATCTTCGCGGCGATCGCACCATAGTCGCGTTCGACCACGATGAATTTCGGCATCGTCTTTCCCGGCACTGCCGGGACCTCACCGGTCTTCCAGTCGCGGACCACCCCACCCGGGGTGGCCATCGCGTCCGGCGTGTCGTGCAGCAGCGGCGCCGCGACCATGTCCTTGCGCACGCCCATACGCGGACCGGCGAGCTCGGAGAATACCTTCGCGATGCCGTGGAACGCGTCGAAGTCGGTGCGGGTCTGCCAGGGCGGGTTGATCGCCGGAGTGAACGCGTGGATGAACGGGTGCATGTCCGTGGTGTTCAGGTCGTGCTTCTCGTACCACGTCGCCGCCGGCAGCACCACGTCGGAGAACAACGTGGTCGAGGTCATCCGGAAGTCCAGGGACAGCAACAGGTCCAGCTTGCCCTCCGGCGCCTCGTCATGCCAGACCACCTCCTGCGGCCGCTTCTCCGGTGCCGCCTCCTCGGCCCGCAGCGAGGCGTCGGTGCCGAGAAGGTGCCGCAGGAAGTACTCGTTGCCCTTCGCCGAGGAACCGAGCAGGTTCGCCCGCCACGCCGTCAGCACCCGGGGCCAGTTCTGCTCCGCGTCCGGGTCGGTGCAGGCGAACCCGAGCCGCCCGTCGACCAGCTCTCTCGCCACGTACCCGGCCGGGTCGTCCGGGGCGGCGGAGAGCGCCTCGTCGGCCACGTCGAGCGGGTTGCGGTCGAACGTCGGCATCGACGGCATCCAACCCAGCCGCGCCGACTTCGCCAACAGGTCAGCGGTGTGCTTGCCGGCGAACTCGCCCTTGGCCAGCGGCGAGGTCAGCACGTCCGCGCTGTACTGGTCGTAGCGCCACTGGTCGGTGTGCAGGTACCAGTACGCGGTGCCGATCATCTGCCGCGGCGGACGGACCCAGTCCAGCCCGAACGCCAGATGCGCCCAGCCGGTCACCGGCCGGCACTTCTCCTGGCCCACGTAGTGCGCCCAGCCGCCGCCGTTGACGCCCTGGCAGCCGGTCAGCGTGGTGAGCGTGAGCATGGCCCGGTAGGTGGTGTCGGAGTGGAACCAGTGATTGGTTCCAGCTCCCATCAGGATCATCGATCGGCCGCCGGAGCGCTCGGCGTTGTCGGCGAACTCCCGGCCGATACGGGCCACCGCAGCGCCGGGCACGCCGGTGATCGGCTCCTGCCACGCCGGCGTGTACGGCACCTCGGCGTCGTCGTAGCCAGTCGGCCAGGTGCCCGGCAGACCCGGCCGGACGACGCCGTACTGGGCGAGCATCAAGTCGAAGACCGTCGTCACCAGCTTGCCGGCGACCTGGGCCGTGGGCACGCCGCGGCGCATCAGCTCCGGAACGTCGTTGTCGAAGCGCGGCAACACGATCTCGACGCCGTCCCCGCCTGCGCAGCTGAGCCGCGGGACGATGTCACCGAGATCGAGATTCCACTTGCCGACTCCGGCTTCGCTGAACCGGTCCCCCAACGAACCACCGGGCACCGCCACCGCGTCGGTGGCGGAATCCCACAACACGGGCCGGAACGCCGCCTCAGCGTCCGTCTCGCCCAGGTCCGCCGCCGTGACGAACTTGCCCGGCCGGTAGCCGCCGCCCTCGACCGGCTCCAGCGAGACCAGATAGGGCAGGTCGGTGTAGCGCGACACGTAGTCGACGAACCGCGGCGTCGTCTTCTCGACGAAGAACTCCTTGAGGATCACGTGGCCCATCGCCATCGCGAGCGCACCGTCGGTGCCGGGCTGCGCAGGCAGCCACTCATCAGCGAACTTCACGTTGTCGGCGTAGTCCGGCGACACCACGACGACCTTCTGCCCCCGGTAGCGCGCCTCCGCCATCCAGTGCGCGTCCGGGGTCCGCGTCACCGGGACGTTCGAACCCCACATCATCAGGTAGGAGGCGTCCCACCAGTCGCCGGACTCGGGCACGTCGGTCTGGTCGCCGAACATCTGCGGCGACGCGACCGGCAGATCGGCGTACCAGTCGTAGAACGACAGCATCGAAGCGCCGATCAACGAGAGGAACCGGGCGCCGGTCGCGTGCGACACCATCGACATCGCCGGGATCGGCGAGAACCCCGCGACCCGGTCCGGCCCATGTTCCGCAATAGTGTGCACGTGCGCGGCGGCGACGATCTCCTGCGCCTCGTCCCACGACACCCGCACCAGGCCGCCCTTGCCGCGGGCCTGCTGATAGCGGCGCCGGCGCACCGGGTCGGCCTGGATGTCCGCCCACGCCGCGACCGGGTCACCGCCCAGCCGGCGTTTGGCCTCCCGGAACATCTCCACCAGAACACCACGGGCGTACGGGTACCGCACCCGGGTCGGCGAGTACGTGTACCAGGAGAACGCGGCACCGCGCGGACAGCCTCGCGGCTCGTACTCCGGCCGGTCCGCACCCACACTCGGGTAGTCGGTCTGCTGCTGCTCCCAGGTGATGATGCCGTCCTTGACGTACACCTTCCACGAGCACGACCCGGTGCAGTTCACCCCGTGCGTCGAGCGCACCACCTTGTCGTAGGACCAGCGATCCCGATAGAAACTGTCCGCCTCCCGGCCGCCGATCTGGTGCAGCGTCCGCCCGTCGCCGGACACCTCCGCCCGCCGCACCAACCCGCCGACCGCCAGTAGCGCCCGTCCTGCGGTTTCGGTCGCGCTCGCCATCTGCCCTCGTTCCCTCGCTAATGACTCTGAAAGCCACATTGGTAACCGCAACACATTGACGCAACTCGAACAACCGGCCTCTACCACTCCACTACGATCTTGCCGAAAATGCCTGGGCCGAAGGTCCCGATTCGGCAAGCAGCCGGTCGGGGCTCGCTCGACGCCATGCTCGGCCGGGCCATAGGGCGCAGCACTCAGGGCGTTTTTCGCACGCACGTTCGCCATGCAACGCTGGTCGACACCCGCTGCCGATGATCGGGCGAGGCGTCATCCTCCGGCCTGGCTTCGGGGTCGGACTTCTCGACGGTGGGCCCTTCGGCCCAAGTTACGGTGCCGATGGGCCCCACGTTTCCCGATCCATCCGCTGTCGACCGGATCCTGATTAATGTCGGGGACAAGATCCGTTTCCGGGCGAGCGCGTCACGCCAGGCATCCTGCGCCGCGCGGACATACGACACCCACCGGGCCGGCACCTCCGACCGCGTGTCGGGGGATGGCCGCCCCCTACTTCCCGGGAGGTCCACCGTGCTGTCGGACAAGGCGCGCCCCATCGTCGAGGCCACGTTGCCGGTCGTCGGCGCTCACATCGAGGAGATCGCGAACCGGTTCTACGCCCACATGTTCGCTGAGCACCCAGAGCTGCAGGACGGCGTGTTCAACCGCGGGAACCAGGCCGAGGGCAGCCAGCCGAAGGCCCTTGCCGGCTCGGTGGCCGTGTTCGCCACCGCGCTGATCAAGAGTCCGCAACAGCTGCCGGAACGGCTGCTCACCCGCATCGCGCACAAGCACGCGTCATTGGGCATCCGCGCGGATCAGTACCAGACCGTGCGTGACAACCTCATGTGGGCCATCGGCGACGTGCTCGGCGACGCCGTCACCGAGGACGTCGCGGCCGCCTGGGACGAGGTGTACTGGCTGATGGCCTACGCGCTGATCCATCAGGAACGCGGTCTGTACAGCGCCCGGGGAGTGACGGCGGCACGGGTGTGGCGGCAGTGGCGGGTCGCTCAGAAGGTCCCGGAGACCACCGACGTCACCTTGTTCGTCATGCAACGCATCGACGACCGGCCGGTGAAGACGTCACTGCCCGGCCAGTACATCACCGTCAACGTGCTGATGCCGGACGGAATCCGTCAGCCCCGCCAGTTCAGTCTGACTCGCGCGGACGACGGTGAGCACCGCTACTTCGCCGTCAAACGAGTGCACGGCGGCGGGAAGCCCGACGGTGAGGTGTCGACGCTGCTGCACGATCAGATCCGGGTCGGCGACGAATTGACCATGAGCGTCCCGTACGGCGATGTCGTACTCGACGACGGCGGCCGGCCGGTGGTGTTCGTCAGTGCGGGGATCGGGATCAGCCCGATGGCCGGCATGATCTCGCACCTGGTCGCGGCCGGTTCCCGCCTGAAGGTGACCTTGCTGCACGCCGACGCGAACGAAGCCTCGTTCCCGCTGCGCCGCCAGGTCGCTGCCGATCTGGCCCGGCTGCCGGGATCGGCGTTGCACGTCTGGTACGAGGACGGCTCCGGCAGCGAACTTCCTGTCACCAGCACCCACGCCGGCATGATGGACTTGACCGGCGTGGACCTGCCCGGTAGCGCCGTCTACTACCTGTGCGGACCGATTCCGTTCATGCAGGCGATCCGCTCACACCTGCTCGCTCGCGGAGTTTCCGTTCACGACATCCAGTACGAGGTGTTCGGTCCGGACCTGTGGCAGGCGGACACCGACTGAGCCGCCCTCACAACGGTCGGGCGCCGTGGGCCGCACCTTCGTTGCGGTCGGCATGGCCGGCCGCTGTGGTCTCTGGCCACAGCCTGCGAGCGGCACCACCTGGCCGGGCATCACCCCCTATGCGGCCCGCCCGGGCGTTCACCGAGAAGATTCGGTCCATGCACCGCCCTGAGCTGCGACACGACCTGTCGGCACCGGCCAGGAAACCAGACTTCGACTGCGAGCCACCGAGCACGGCAATAGCATCCGATCGAGATGTCATCGCACAGGAGAGGATCATGTCTGTGACCGCCGTTTCGGACCACCGGACCGCCCCGAGCGACCAGCAGGAACTGGTGCGCAGACTCGCCGCGCCGGACGACGCCGAGGTGGCCGGGCTGGACGCCTGGTGGCGTGCCAACAACTACCTGACCATCGGCCAGATTTACCTGCAGGGCAATCCGCTGCTGCGGGAGCCGCTCACGAACGAGCACATCAAGCCGCGCCTGCTCGGCCACTGGGGCACCAGCCCGGGACTGTCGTTCATCTACGCACACGTGTCCCGGCTGATCAAGCAGACCGGCCAGCAGACGATCTACCTGGCCGGGCCGGGGCACGGTGGCCCGGCGCTGGTCGCCGCCGGCTACCTGGAGGGCACCTACTCCGAGGTCTACCCGAAGGTGAGCCTGGACGAGAGCGGCCTGCTGCAGCTGTTCCGCCAGTTCTCCTCGCCCGGCGGCATCCCCAGCCACGTGTCGGTGACCACGCCCGGCTCGATCCACGAGGGCGGCGAGCTCGGATACGTGCTGGTGCACGCGTTCGGCGCGGTGATGGACAACCCGGACCTGCTGACGATCGCGGTCGTCGGCGACGGCGAGGCCGAGACCGGGCCGCTGGAAGGCTCCTGGAAGGGCGTCTCCTTCATCAACCCGGAGCACGACGGCGCCGTGCTGCCGATCCTGCACCTCAACGGCGCGAAGATCGCCGGCCCGACCGTGCTGGCCCGCAAGGACCCGGCCGAGGTGCGCAAGCTGTTCGAGGGGCACGGCTACGAGGTGCTCGAGGTCGGGGGCGAGGATCTGCCCGGCATGCACCACCGGTTCGCCGCGGTCCTCGCCGAGGCCTGGGGGAAGATCAAGGGCATCCAGGACGCGGCCCGCAACGGTACGTGGGACGGCACGCGCCCCCGCTGGCCGATGATCATCATGCGTACGCCCAAGGGCTGGACCGGCCCCGACAAGATCGACGGGATCACCGTGACCGGCACCTGGCGGTCGCATCAGGTGCCGCTCTCCGGTGTCAAAGGCAACGAGGACCACCTGCGGGAGCTGGAGAAATGGCTGCGGTCCTACCGGCCGGAGGAACTCTTCGACGCCACCGGCGCCCCAGTCGGGCTGATCCGCGACGTGGCCCCGCCCGGTGACCTGCGGATGAGCGCCAGCCCGCACGCCAACGGCGGCCTGCTCACCCGTGACCTGGACCTGCCCGACTTCCGCGACTACGCGATCGACGTGAAGAAGCCGGCCGAGGGCCGTGCCGAGTCGACCCGCAAGCTGGGCGAGATGATGCGCGACATCTACTCCCGCAACCCGGACAGCTTCCGACTGTTCTGCCCGGACGAGACGAACAGCAACCGGCTCGGAGCCGTCTTCGAGGTCTCCGACCGCGGTTTCATGGAGTCGGTCACCGCCGATGACGTGAAGATCAGCAACAAAGGCCGCGTGATGGAGGTGCTGTCGGAGCACAACTGCCACGGCTGGCTGGAGGGCTACAACCTCACCGGCAGGCACGGCATGTTCGCCACCTACGAGGCGTTCGCCATGGTCAGTGCCTCGCAGACGGTGCAGCACGGCAAGTGGCTGCAGGAGGCGTCGCACCTGCCGTGGCGGGCCAAGGTGCCGAGCTTGAACATCCTGCTCACGTCGACGGCGTGGCGCAACGACCACAACGGCTTCTCGCACCAGGGGCCCGGCCTGATCCAGGTGGTCCTCAACCAGCGGGGCACGGTGGCTCGGGTCTACCTGCCGCCGGACGCGAACACCCTGCTGTCGGTCGCCGATCACTGCTTCCGGTCGAAGTCGTACGTCAACCTGATCGTGATCGACAAGCAGCCGCAGCTGCAGTGGCTGGACATGGACCAGGCGATCGAGCACTGCGCCAAGGGCGCCGGGATCTGGGAGTGGGCCGGCACCGACGACGGCAACAGCGACCCGGACATCGTGCTGGCCTGCGCCGGTGACGTGGTGACCATGGAGACCGTTGCCGCCGCGCAGATCCTCGCCAAGAAGCTGCCACAGCTGAAGGTCCGGGTGGTGAACGTGGTCAACCTGATGACCCTGCCGCGGTCGAAGGACCACCCACACGGCATGAGCGAGACCATGTTCCGTGAGCTGTTCACCGATCACGTGGATGTGGTGTTCTCGTTTCACGGCTATCCGGGCGCCATCCACCAGCTCGTGCACGGCCGGCCGGACGCCGACCGGTTCCGGGTGCGCGGCTTCATCGAGGAGGGCACCACGACCACGCCGTTCGACATGACGGTCCGCAACCGGGCGTCGCGCTATCACCTGGTGATCGACGCGATCAACAATGCCAGGCGCCTGCCGTCCGGGGCGACCGAGTTGAAGGCCTGGTGCGAGTCGCAGCTGGCGAAGCACGAGCAGTACGTGGTCGAGCACCTCGAGGACATGCCCGAGGTCCGGGACTGGTCGCTCGGCGATTGGGCCGAGCACTGACCCAGGACGAACAAGCGGGGGCCGGCACCATCATTGGAGCCGGCCCCCGTTCCTGCCCGGCGCTGCTTGTCAGAGGCTGGTTCGACCGGCTGGGCACGTCTCCGGATCAGGGTGAATATTGCGGGCTGGATTCGAGACTGCTGGCCGCTTGGTCAGTTGGGGTGCAGGATCAGCAGGAACTCTGCGCTGCCATGGTCGGCGAGGGCGCCGAGCGCTCCGTACCCTTGAGGTTCTGCGATGTTCCAGTCAGCGAAGCGGATCGGGACGGAGCCGGTGACCGCGATGCCCGTGGCGTCGCGGCGGGCGGTTACGGCGGCGGTGATCGGGCGGGTGACGCCGTGGAGGGTGAGCTCGCCGGTGGCGGTGAGCTCGGTGGTGGCTCCGGAAGTGAAGCCCGCGTCGAAGGGGACCGGCTCGGTCAGCCGTACGGTGGTGTGTGGGAAGCGTGCGGTCTCCAGGCTTTCCGCGTACTGGGGTGCGGGTTGTTTGCCGTCGGTGGTGAGGCTGAGCAGGTCGATGGTGGCCTCGACGGAGTCGATCCGGTTGCCGGTCGTCGTCATGGCGCCGGTCACGCCTTCGGTATGGCCGGTGACCTCGCTGGTGGCGCCGAGGAAGGTTTGTTCGATCCGGAAGCCGGCGACCGATCCGGAGGCGATCCGCCACTGAGCGGGCATCGGCCCGGCCGGCGGAGCACTTCCGGCAGGCGGCAGAGTGAGGGGCGCCGCGGCCGTCTGGAAGGCGACGAAGGCCATGGCCGCGCCGAGCAGGCCGACCAGCAGGACCGCGGTGATCCCGAGGGCCCACCACAGGCGGCGCCGGGTGCGGACTCGGCGAGGCGAGACGGTGGGGGCGGTCATGGGTTCGTCTCCTCGAAGTCGACCCGGAACGCCGGGTAGCGGTCGGCGATCGCGGCGAACGCCTCCAGGGGCGCGTCCCGGTTGACAGGCAGGTGCGGCCGGGCGCCCGGGATCTGCCGCAGGAATCGGCGCAGGATCGGGGCGCGCTGATCGGTGGGCATCTCGATGAGGCGGCAGGGGCGGGCCCGGCCGTGCCGGATGACGGCCCGGCCGCCGGCGGCGCGGACGTTGCGGACCCAGTTGCAGTCGCCGCCGAGCATCGGCACCAGATACCAGTTGCCCTGCCAGTCGGTCATGCCGAGGGGGAAACGGGCGATGCGGCCGGTGCGGCGGCCGGGCACTTCAAGGGTGATCCAGCGGCGGGGTGTGAGCCCGGCGCCGAAAAGAGCTGCCCAGAAACGGGCGTACCGGCGGGCGGTGGCGTTGCCTCGCCCGCCGATGTACATGGCGCGGAGATAGTCGTCCTTCGACAGCATGCATTCAGCGTGATAGTTGAGACTTGAGACATGAAGTCTCAAGTTCAAGTTTCGCATGATCTGAACTACTCTCATCGAGATGAAGGGGCGAGAAGGCCCGGGCGGTATCACCCGGCGGCATCGGCGGCTCAGCGACGCCGAGACCCGGGAGCGGATGTTGCGGACCGCGATCGAGATGATCGATCGTGACGGTCTCACCGTGAGCCTGGAGCACATCAGCTTCGAGGCGGTCATCCGGGCGGCCGACGTCTCCCGCAGCACGGCCTACCGGCATTGGCAGTACAAGCACCAGTTCTACGGTGACCTCGTACGGGAGTTGGCCAGCAGCGCCGGACCGCCGATCGTGCGCGACGAGATCAGCCTCATCAAGCAAGTCCTGGCCGAGCACGAGGACCGGCTCGCCACGACCAACGGCCGGCATCGCGTGATGATCGAGCTGATCCGGCGGCTCGCCGCGTTCGATCTGGACGCCATCCTCGCGTCACCGGCCTGGCGGACCTACCACGCCCTGTGCGCAACCGTCTCCGGCCTGACCGACAGCGACCTACGTGACCAGGTACAGGCCGCGCTCGCCGAGTCGGAGAACGCCCGGATCGCCCGGATCGCCGACGCGTGGCGGACACTGACCGGGCTGTTCGGTTACCGGCTGCGTCCCGACCTCGACACCGAATTCGAGACCCTCGCCTCGGTCCTGAGCGTCGCCATGCACGGCCTCGTCGTCGCCGCGATCGCGGCGCCCGATGTCGCCCGCCGGGAGATCGTCGCGAGCCCGTTCGACGACGGCCCCCCACAGCGCTGGTCCCTGTCGGCGCTCAGCGTCGCTGGTACCGCCCTGACGTTCCTCGAACCCGACCCGCACGCCCCGAACGATGAGCAGCACGTGGCCCAGGTGTACCGGGCAATCGACGAATGGGCGTCCCGACTGGCCGGAGAGGCCAGCTCGAGAGATTAGGCCTGTTCAGATCTTGCGGGAGAGCGGAGGGCTGACGAGCACAGGACGGTGGGCCTGGTGCAGGGTCGCCATCGCGACGCTGCCGAGGACGATTTCGGCAGGGGCTGAACGGCCGCGTGAGCCGACCACGATGGCGGCGGCTTTCTGCTCGCGGGCGTAAACCGTCAGGGCGTCGGCCACGGCACGGCCCTGGTGCCCGTGGCCGCTGTGCAAGTGGACTGCGGTGAACGCCTGATCGCCTGGTCCGGTTTGCGGTGCGGGCTGGGTGGTGTCGTCACCGACGGCGGCGAGGTGCAGGTCCCGCGCAGCCGGGGCGATGTGGGTCAGCTCGGTGCGCACGCAGGCCCGCTCGTAAGCGATCCAGTCGGCCCGGATCGGTCGACAGCTGGTAGCCGTCGCGGCGAGTCCAGGTCAGCGGGGTCAGGTTCTGCGCCGCGAGGACCTCGCGCAAGAACCGCAGCCCGGACGGGACTTGATACTGGTTCATCTCGGTCGCGGTCACCAACTGCCGGTTGGTCAGCCCCGCCGGCCGGGCTTCCATCAGCGCGGCCCGGACCAGGTCACCGGAAACGTTCGCGGGCACCCTTTCCATGACCGGCGGCCTGCTCGCCGGCCGGGCGGTGGCCGGAGGCCGGTTCAGGCCGGGTGGGGTGTGTCCAGGACGGTTCGGACGCGGTCGAGCAGGGTGGTTTCGGAGAAGGGTTTCTCGACCAGGGTGACGCCGGGGTCGAGGGTGCCTTGGGTGGCCAGGACGGGTTGGGCGTAGCCGGACATGTAGAGCACGCGGGTGGCGGGGTAGAGCTCGCGGATCGTGGTGGCGAGTTCTTTGCCGAGCATCTGCGGCATGATCACGTCGGTGAGTAGCAGGTGGATGGGTCCGGTGGCGTGTTCGGCGGTGTTGAGGGCCTCGGGCCCGTTGGGGGCGGTCAGGACGTGGTAGCCGTTGCGGTCGAGGATGCGGCGGGTGACTTCGCGCAGGGCTTCTTCGTCTTCGACGACCAGGATGGTTTCCCCGCCGCTGCCGCGGGTGGTGGCGGCTGCCGGCAGTGTGACGGCGGCGGGTTGCTGGTCGGTGGCGGGCAGCAGGACGGTGAAGGCGGTGCCGACGCCAGGCGCGGAGGTGATCTCGACGTGGCCGCCGGCTTGGGTGATGATGCCGTAGACGGTGGCCAGGCCGAGGCCGGAGCCTTCGCCTTTGGGTTTGGTGGTGAAGAAGGGTTCGAAGACGCGTTCGACGATGTGGGCGGGGATGCCGGTGCCAGTGTCGCTCACCCGCAGTTTGACGTGCCGGCCTGCCGGTAGGGCGGGGCCCCGGCCGGTGGTCGTGGTGCCGTCGAGGGTGATGTTGGTGGTGTCGATACTCAGGGTGCCGCCGTCGGGCATCGCGTCGCGGGCGTTGACGGCCAGGTTGACCAGGACCTGTTCGAGTTGGCCGGGGTCGGCGAGCACCCGCCACAGGTCGTCGGCGAGGGTGGTGTGGAGCTGGATGTGTTCCCCTAACCTTCTGATCCGTAGACAGCGCCGCAATCAGAAGAGCTCAAAGCCTTGAAGGCCACGACCAGCGGCGCCCGTTTTGCAGTCCTCTCAAAGCTCGGACCCATCCATTTATCGTCTCGTATATTGAGACATGCACGTCTGTCGTCCAGCGAAATTCGGCGCATTCTGCCGCCGACGCTACGCCTTCCATCGCGCTCACAGCCCTCTGCTCACCGCAGCCAGATCCAGAATCCGCCCGATATCCGGCACACGCACCCCCTTCACGCCAGCACATCTGACCACTACAGAAAGTAGCCGCTGAACCCTTGCGGGTGCCGAGAGCCCATCCAGCTGGTCGCAGCCGTCTTGATCACCGAGTGTGAGAGGGCGGCTGCCGACGCGGAGTCTCTCGACTGTTTAGGCGATAGCCGGGGCGGTGCCCGGCGATTCGCGCGCACGGACCGATCCGCTGCAGCCGGCCGCGCAACTGTCCGGTGTAGTGGTACACGCTGTCTCTAGTCGTGGCGCCGGGCTCACACAGACACGGACGACCAGAGACTCGGTGCTCCTCGTGCAGTCGGCGAGCAGCAAGGCGGCCAGCACCGCCCGGGCGACCGGACCGTCGCCACACGACGCCGACGACAAACGCGCCCCTGTTCCAACGGGTCGTCGAAGACGTCGTGGACCAGATCCGCACCGGCACACTCCAGGCCGGCGACGCGCTACCCATCGCACGCAGGATGGCCGACAACTACGGCGTCGCCTCGATGACCGCCCAACGCGCCCTTCGCGAACTGCAACACCTCGGGCTCACCTACGCCGTCGTCGGCAAGGGCACCTTCGTGCACCCACTCGCTCGCGAACGCGCCGGCACCGACGGCAAGCCCGTCCCCGACCGCGGCGGCACTCCCGCCATGGCCGAGGACCCCAACCTCAACCGGCGCGTCGCCGAGTTCCTGCTCCGCCAGAACGAGATCGTCGGACGCATCGTCGACGCCATGCTCGCCAAAGACCTGCACGCGATCAACGCCGCCATCCAGGAACTCGCGAACCTCAAGGCCGCCCACCAGGGCCTCGACGACGACATCGCCAAGTACGAGGCCAACGCCGGCATCGAACCCACGATCACCGAACCCTCGGCGATGCTGTTTAGACCATATTGGGCCGAAACGGACTGCTCACTCACGCCGTCCCGACATCAACCTGGAACGGATGCCGGGTCAAATCCGAGAATCGCGCCCGATCGGCGCCCTCCTGCGCGTCAGGTGCGGAAGTTGTACTGGGGGCGCCGCCGGCCGAGAAGGAACTCGTCCAGTTGGTCGATGTCATTTTTTGGGCACTGCGAACTCCTGCAAGGCATCCCGCAGAGCCTTCTCGTTGTCATGACTCACGCGAGTGCGGAACCCCAGGCCCGCCGGGGCCACCTCAGGCCTGCGGCGACTTCATGGAGCAACGACCACATCCGCCACTCGGCAGCTCGGCTCCCGCACTGCCGGGCCTCGACGAGCTCGGCGAGGCGCATGCCGCAGCGACACGCATGAGCGCTGCGATCAATCCCGGTGAACTCGTCTTCAGTGCCACCCACGTCGCCGTCTACAAGATCGGCGTCTTTACCGCGCTGGGTGACAGTGCTACGGCGCTGCACCATGCCAGCACGGTTGAGGTCGCCTTGTTGGAATCATCGGAACGGTACGCGCGGTACTGCATCGACACGGCCCGGGCGTAGGAGCAGCAAGGCCGTCACGACCGCGCCACGCAAGCCCTCTGCGCCGCCGAGACCCGTGCTCCGCAGGAACTGCGGTGTTCCTCAGCGCACGAGTTGATAAGCGCTTGTTGTATGCGCCGGTCGTGACACCGAGTGGCCTGCGCAGCCTTGCGGCGAGGGTCGGAGAGATCCACTGACCGGGGCCGGGCCTGACCCGGCAGGGTCCTGACGGTCGCTGCATGCCGCCCGAGGCCACCAGGAAACTCGTTTCCAGGTGCGCTGCGGCGCCGCCCACGCGGTGATCACCGCAGCACGCACGAATCCGCGCTAAATTCGGACAAACCTCAGCCGGTACCGGCCGAGGATAAACTTCGGCTCCTCGCCGTCCGCGTCGAAGCCGAGCACTCTCAACGCCCAGGTGAGCGGTTCTCGGCGCGGTTCGGCCGGTAGTTCCAAGCTGCGACGTTCCGTGCCGGTCTGTGGTGGACAGCCGCAAGCCCATCGACATCGTCGGCACCGGCGGCGTCATCTCGTTCGCCGTCAATCAAGGGTCCTGCTCTGCTCCGGCGTCTGCGGGCTCATCCTGATCGACGACGAGCGGCTGCGTTTGGCATCGTCGTGGGTCAGTCCGACGCCAGCCAGGTCGACGGGCTGAAAGGCTGTACCTGCGCGAAGGCCTCAGCCCGTGAATACTGTCGAAGCCGGGCCGCGCGCACGCGCTAAAAGGCCTACGGCCCCGGGCGCACGCCGCCAACGCCAGGCACCGCTATTCATCAATAACGTGCCTGGCGTGACGGCAATCTGCACATGCCCGCTACGCCACGGACACACGTCAGTCACTGTGTGTGTGAGCGTGAGCAATCCCATCGGTTGAGGGCTCTCCCCACGTCGCGCGCAAGTCCGCGCAGTCGATAATAATGACCCCGCCAGTCATCCTTATCTCATGGCGACAGCCGAGGGCGCTCGGAACTATCTCGTCCAACTGAACACTTCCCAGTCGTCGACTTTCCGGCCAGATGCGCGTGGTTGAATTCATTTCATCCACCTCCACACTGAAATTCTGAACGTCATCGTAGACGACGGTCAGCGGCCCGCCGTGCTTGAACCGATTCGGCTCGAACTCAATCACAGCACCAACCCGGGCTTGCCCGGCTTCTCGTAATGAAATGGCACTGACGGTCAAATCTTTCACGCATCGGGAAGCGGTGAAGTCGTAGTGATCGGCGTCTGAAGCGAAGGCACGCGCCCCGTCGGGCAACTGCGGCAGCAGGTCATCGAGCACTTCAAGATACGGCCCTGGATCCAGAGCCGTTGCAGACCACGCGCCTTGGCCTGATTCGACACGCACGAATTGCATCAGCATCCACCACCGCTCGACCCAATCATCGGGCGCTTCCAGGCGTCGCCCTTAATATTTGCGTCAGCCGGGATTTGCCCGATTTTCCGCATCTGATCTACCGCAAATTCCCTTGAGTCGATTCTGCACCTGGTCCGGCACATTCACGTCACTGGCGGTGATGTTGTGTTTATTGAAGAAGCCATTACTCCCGTAGATACCCACCTCGGTTCCCCGATGGTACACGTGGATTTCGAACGACGCGGACGCTCGAACGGCGGCAACGAAGCGCACCCATTTATGTGGGCTTGAAACGGCAACGCAGCTTCGCCTCGGCAACCCTGCGTGGCGCCGGCCGCGACGCCGCCCATGTGCTCAACAGCCTGCCGCGCCGCCCGGGACGGCATGCGGCGGCCACGGCGGTGCGGTGAGCACCGCAGCGGCATCCATCGCGGTGGCCGCAAACCTCGCAACGCGAAGCCGGAAGCGCCGCACCAGAACAGGCGTAACTGTGGTGGCCGGGCGAGGAGTCGAACCTCGCATGTAGGCGCGGGGAATCCCTCGGTCCGCCTCACCCTGTTCGGGTAGTTGCCGCATGTCTACCGGCCCTGTTCTCCGGGCGTTGCCGCCCTTCCACCTCATTGTGCAGCCGCCGTCAGGCCGACGACAGGGCCGACCGGCCGCCGATCGAGAGCCCATATGCCCGAAAAAAACAGGACCGGCACTCCCCCGGTCGAACCCACGGGGGTGTGGCGGTCAGAGGTTGCTGCTGCCTCGATCGGTGTGGCCCTGCTCCACTACGCCACCGTGCTCGACCTTTTCACCAACCGGGCGAAGCTGCTCAATGAGGCCGGTGAATCACCGTCATCGCCGACCTCGACCATTTCTCGGTAGGAGGCGGTCGGCCGCACCGGCACGACCGCCTCGGTCATCACATCATCCACGGTCCAGGCTTCATCACAGCGCCTCCTGTCCTCGGCTTCCGACGCTACGGACCGCGTCCACAGCGGGTCAGGACCGGACGCTCCGGGACCTCCAGACGGGTCACCGATGAATCAGACGGTGGATGCCCAGTGCTGCTGCGTCGACCGCTGTCGCGATCACGACGACGGCCACACCGATCAGCGGGAACACCCCCGCGACACCGATCGCGATCAACTGACGCTTCATGATGCTGCCCTCCTGCCGGGTGCCGACTTGCGTACCTTGAGCAGACCGCTTCTCCGCCGCCTCACAGCAGAGTCCTCGGACATGTGACTCCGGGCCTCCTGGTCCATGCCGCAGGCCCGGGTGCTTCGCCCCGCCGCCGTTCATCACGTCGCGCCGCGTTGAACGAAGAGATCTTCGGCGTCGGCAGCGCATTAGCCTCACTCTTCCGGGCCCTTACCTGCGGAGACGGGGAACGCGAGGAGAAGGCGGTTCCACGAGGCACGGCCAAGGCCTAACCTGACGCCATGGCGGAACTCTTCCCCGACGGCGAGCGCGCCGAGCCCTTGTCGCTGGGGCTGAGCCCGTTGTCGCGCGTGCGGCTCGACGAGCTGCTGCAGGAGATGCTGGACCGGGTCGGCGAGGTGGTCACCAGCCGCGAGCGTCTGCGCGCGCTGCTGGACGCGGTCGTCGGCATCGGCGCCGACCTCGGCCTGCGCAGCACCCTGCAGCGCATCGTCGAGGCGGCGTGCACACTGGCCGGCGCCCGGTACGGCGCGCTCGGCGTGATCGGCAGCGACCGCACGGATCTGTCCGACTTCATCACCCACGGCATCGACCCGGCGGAGCACGCGAGGATCGGCGATCTGCCGCACGGGCGCGGCGTGCTGGGCCTGCTGATCACCGATCCGCGGCCGGTCCGGCTGCCGGACATCACCGAGCATCCCAACTCGTACGGGTTCCCGCCGAACCACCCGCCGATGCACAGCTTCCTCGGTGTCCCGGTGCGCACCCGCGACCAGATCTTCGGCAACCTTTACCTGGCTGAGAAGCGGGGCGCCCCCGAGTTCAGCGACGACGACGAGGAGATCGTGATCGCCCTGGCCGCCGCCGCCGGCGTCGCCATCGACAACGCCCGGCTGTACGAACTGGTGCAGCGCCGGGAACGCTGGCTGGCTGCCACCGCTGAGATCACCAGCGTGCTGCTCGGCACGGTACAGCGGACCGAGGCTCTACGGCTCATCGCCCGCCGGGCACGCGAGGTCTCCGGCGCCGAACTGGTCATGGTGATGCTGTACGACGAGGAGAACTCGCGGTACACCATCGAGGTCGCAGATGGCGCCGATCCGGCGAGCAGTGAACTTGTCGGCAAGCTCGTTCCGGTGGATCCGGCTAGGGGCGCGGAGTTCGGGCGAGAGAAGTTCCGCGCGCTGGAAAGTCTGCGCACGGCCATCGACTGGCCGGGCCCGGTCCCGGACAGTCCGGCGATGGCCGTCCCGCTGGCGGGCGCGGACACCCTGCACGGCGTTCTCATTGTCACGCGTCCCCCCGGTGAGCAACCCGGTGATGAGGATCCGGTGCGATTGTCGACCTTCGCCGGGCAAGCCGCCCTCGCTCTCGAGCGCGCCCGCGCGCAGGAGGAGCGAGAACTGCTCGTGGTCCTGGAGGACCGCGAGCGAATCGCCCGGGACCTGCATGACGTGGTCATCCAACGACTGTTCGCCACCGGTATGCAGTTGCAGGGCGCGGTCTCGCATGCGGTCAGGCCGGATACGGTAAAGCGGATCAACGCCGCTGTGGACGAGTTGGACGCGACTATCCGCGACATCCGCCGCTCCATCTTCGAGCTGCGTATGCCGATCGGCCCGTCGCTGCGCGCCGAGCTCGGCGAAGCCGTGGAGGCAGCCGTCCAAGGGCTCGGCTTCCGGCCGGTGCTGGACACTTCCGGCCCGGTGGACAGCGCGATCCCCGATGACGTGAAACCCGAGATAGTGGCGGTAGCGCGTGAGGCTTTGTCCAACATCGCTCGGCATGCCCACGCCAAGAGTGCGCGTGTGTCCGTCCGGGTCGCTGATGGCGAGGTCGTCCTGTGTGTCGAGGACGATGGTGTCGGCTTCGACCCGAACCGGGCTCGCGGTGGCGTCGTCAACATGACCGAACGGGCGAATGACCTCGGTGGCGCCTTCACCGTCGGGCCCGGGCCCCAGGGCAACGGTACGGTTCTGACGTGGCGCGTGCCGATCAGTGAGTGAAGGGGACCTGCGGCAGGGTCAGGGTGACGTGGCAGCCTCCTGTTCGGCGGGTGCCGATTCGCGCGTCGGCCATCCGGGCGGCACGAGCAGCACCGGGCAGAGCCCGTGGCGGGACGGCCGGACAGCGCCTCCGCTGTACAGCGCCTCGACGACCCAGCCCTTGCGTCCGAGCCCGGCCACCACGAGGCGGCCACGCTGGGACGCCCGGTCCAGGGTGTACTCGACGTCGTTCGGCTCGATCAGCAGCCGACGCACCGGGACGTCGGGCCACGTTGTGTCCCAGGCGGACAGCGAGCAGGTGACCCGGTCGTTTGCCGCACGTCGCTCGTCGCTGTCGGTCAGGCCGGATTCGGGCCGTGACCATACGTGCACCGCCACCAGCAGGCAGCCGGTTCGGCCGGCAGCGTCGTAGGCAGATCCCGGCGTCGCTGTACGGCGACCCGACACGGCCACCACGACCGGACCTCGTTCCGGCACCGCACCACGGTGCACCAACAGCGGACAGGCACTGTGATGGGCCAGATACGCCGCGGTCGAACCCCAGCTGTGTCCGGCTCCCACGTCGTCGCGATGTCCGATCACCATGAGGCCGGCATCGACGGAACGCCGGATCAGCGCCTGTGCCGCGCCGCCGTCCACCAGTTCGGAGGTGACGTCCAGTCCGGGTGCGACACGTTGCGCCCGCAGGACGGCCAGGCCGAGCCAGTGTTCTGCCTCCGCGCGATCCGGTACGAAGGCCCGCCGCCTCGGTGATCCACCGCGTCTTCCCGGCCACGCGTGCACAACCCTCAGTGGTGCGCCGCGGGCTGCCGCTTGCCCGGCGGCGAAGTCCACAACCTGCAGTCCAGCCGGCATGTCATCGACGCCGACCACCACGGGCAGCTCGTCTCTCATCGACACCACGCTGTGCATACCCTCAAACTAGGAGCCGCCGCAACGATCGGGGTACGGCCGGTCAGCACTATCGCCGGGTCCACAGGTCCTGTCCTGCCCGGCCCTCAGGCACGTGTGACCGAGCGCCGGGGTTCAGCGGAGGGGCGGACATGGCAGAGTGATCCCGCCATCCGTCCGGCAGGCTCCGCGACAAACGGGCAGGAACTTCCAACGGGCGGCCCGGCCCCGCCGGTGACGGCAGGGCCGGGCGTCGGGACCGGTGAGGCCGTCTTCAGGGAGGTGGCCGGTCCGCCGTGGTGCCGGCCGATCCAGCAGCCGACACTGGCCTGTTCCACTTCCAAATTGGCCGGGTGCGGCGCGGGCCGCCAGGACCGGAGATCCTGTCAGCGCAGCGCAGCGCGAGTCTCAGGCGACGAAGAACGCCGGCACCGACTCGACGGCCTCGCGGTCGTCGTAAACGTAGGTGATCCGTTCGGTAACCCGCACCACACCCGGCGCCAACGACGCGCGCCGAGCGGCGAGCACAGCTGTCGACCAGCGTTCGACGCGGCCGGTCAGGGTGACGGTACCGCGGGCAACCTCGACCTGCATCGCCGCGACGTTCTCCGCCAACAGCACTTCATCGACGGCGGCCTGCACGTCGGCCCGAATGTCGGCATCGGACCGCAGATGCTCCTTCAACAGGTCGCCGCGGGTCACGATGCCGGCCAACCGGCCCAGGTCGTCCTCGACCGGCAGCCATTTGACGCCCTCCTCGTCCATGCGGCGTGCCGCAGCTGCGACCGTCGTGTTCGTCAGCGCCGCGACCGCCGGTGCGGTCATCAGCTCTCCGGCGGTCCGCCCTTCCGCCTTGCGCTGCTGTGCGCGCCGATGACTCTGGAACCAGCGCGCCCGCGCCGATCCGGCATATCCGATCTTCGCAAGCACGTCCGATTCCGAGACCACACCGATCACCCGCCGGAACGCGTCGATGACGGGCACCGCGCTGATGCGGTTGCCGGTGAGCAGGTCGACGAGATCTCGGTACGGGGTATCCGGTCCGACAGCGACGACATCGGTGGTCATCACATCGCTTACATGCCAAGTCTTCATGGTGATCCCTCCGCCTTCGACGGTAGGCCCGCCTCCACCCGGAGGAGAATGGCCCACTGCCCCACGGGAGCGGGCCCTTCGGCAAAGTGCCGGAGCCTCAGCCAGCCAGGACGACCGGGAGTGTGCGCCAAACTTCCATTCGGTCCGTTTCTTCCGGCACAGCGGGCACAAGGCTCCCCGGCCCGGGACATCCGGCCCTACTCCGCGGGACCGGCGCGCGATACCACCGAAGGAGGGCTAACCACTGGCCAATGAGGGCGAGGACCGGATGTCCACCTATGTGTACGACTTCATCGACGGCAACAAGGATCTCAAAGACCTGCTCGGCGGCAAGGGCGCGAACCTGGCCGAGATGACCCGGATGGGTCTGCCGGTGCCGCCCGGCTTCACCATCAGCACCGAGGCGTGCCGGGAGTACCTGCGTACCGGGTCGGTGCCGCGCGGGCTGTTCGACCAGGTGGAACAGCATCTCAGACTTGTTCAGGAGCGAATGGGCAAGACGCTGGGCGACGCCGACGACCCGCTGCTGCTGTCGGTGCGCTCGGGCGGGAAGTTCTCGATGCCCGGGATGATGGAGACCATCCTCGACATCGGGTTGCGGGACGCCAGCGTGACCGGACTGGCACGGCACAGCCACGACGAGCGTTTCGCCTGGGACTCGTACCGCCGGTTGATCCAGATGTTCGGCCGGACCGTCTTCGACGTGCCCGGCGAGGAGTTCGAGGCCGAGCTCGCCGCGGCCCGTTCCGCCGCCGGTGTGCGGTCGGACGCCGACCTGAGCGCCGCTCAGTTGCAGGATCTCGTCCAGGCGTACAAGAAGGTCTTCCACACGCACACCGGGCGTGACTTCCCGCAGGCTCCGCACGAACAACTGTTCCTTGCCATCACTTCGGTGTTCAAGTCCTGGAACGCCGAGCGTGCCGTGCTCTACCGCCGCCAAGAACACATCCCGGACGATCTGGGAACCGCCGTGAACGTGATGGCCATGGTCTTCGGCAACCGCGGCGACGACTCCGGAACCGGTGTGGCGTTCACCCGCGACCCGGCCACCGGACGGCGCGGAGTGTACGGCGACTACCTGCGCAACGCTCAGGGCGAGGACGTGGTGGCCGGCATCCGTAACACGATGAGCCTCGACGAACTGGCCGGCATCGACGCGCACGCTCACCGAAAGCTGCTGTCGATCATGGAACGGCTGGAGCAGCGCTACCGCGACCTGTGCGACATCGAGTTCACCATCGAGGACGGCAAACTGTGGATGTTGCAGACGCGGGTCGGCAAGCGCACTCCCGCCGCCGCCTTCGTGATCGCCGGGCAACTCGTCGAGGAAGGTGCCATCACCCTCGACGAGGCGCTGCAGCGGGTCAGCGGTGAACAACTGGCCCAGCTGATGTTCCCCAGTTTCGACACCGCGGCCGCCCCGGAACCGCTGACCGCCGGGGTGCCTGCCTCGCCGGGTGCCGCGGTCGGCGCGGTCGTCTTCGACTCCGCCGCCGCGGCAGCAGCGACCGGTCCGGTCATCCTGGTCCGCCGCGAGACCAACCCCGACGACCTTCCCGGCATGATCGCCGCTCAGGGCATCCTGACCAGCCGTGGCGGCAAGACCTCGCACGCCGCCGTGGTCGCGCGAGGCATGGGCAAGACGTGTGTCTGCGGCGCGGAGGAGATCGAGATCGGCGAGGCGTCGTTCACCGTACGCGGACGGACCGTCGGGGCCGGTGACGTGATCTCCGTCGACGGAACCAGCGGCCGGGTCCACGCCGGCACCGTCCCGGTTCGCCCCTCCCCCGTCGTCCGCTACTTCGAGGGCGAGCTGTCACCCCAGGGCGATCCGCTGCTCTCGGCCGTGCAACGGCTCCTGACGCACGCCGACCACGCGGCCCGGCTCGGCGTGCACGCGAACGCCGACACCGCCGCCGACGCCGCCCGGGCACGCCGCTTCGGCGTCACCGGTGTCGGCCTTTGCCGAACCGAGCACATGTTCCTCGGCGACCGCCGGGTCCTGGTGGAACGGCTCATCGTCGCCGACAACGACGCGGAGCGGGAAGCCGCGCTGGCGGAGCTGCTGCCGTTGCAGCGGGGCGATTTCGCCGAGCTGTTCGCCGCCATGGACGGCCTGCCGGTGACCGTCCGGCTGATCGATCCGCCGTTGCACGAGTTCCTGCCTCCGCTCGAGGAACTGACCGCGCGGGTCGCCCGCGCCGAGGCGCTCGGCCGGGATCCGGGGCACGACGGCGTGCTGCTGACCGCCGTGCGGCGACTGCACGAGCAGAACCCGATGCTGGGCCTGCGCGGCGTACGTCTCGGGCTGGTGATTCCCGGGCTCTTCGCGATGCAGGTCCGGGCGATCGCTGAGGCCGCGGCCGCGCGGGTCGCCGCCGGCGGCGACCCGCGACCGGAAATCATGGTTCCGCTTGTCGCATCGGTGCGAGAGCTTGATTGTGTACGCGCGGAGGCGGCCTCGGTCCTCGCAGACGTCGAAGGGGCTCCGCCGATCCGGATCGGCACCATGATCGAGGTGCCGCGCGCCGCCCTGACGGCCGGGCGGATCGCCGCCTCCGCCGAGTTCTTCTCCTTCGGCACCAACGATCTGACCCAGATGACGTGGGGTTTCTCCCGCGACGACGTGGAGGGCGCGTTCTTCGGGCGTTACCTCGAACTCGGCGTCTTCGGTTCCTCCCCGTTCGAGACGATCGACGCCGACGGTGTCGGTGAACTGGTGCGCGTCGCCGTCGAGCGTGGCCGGGCGACCCGGCCCGATCTGACCGTGGGCGTCTGCGGCGAGCACGGCGGGGATCCGGCCTCGGTGCGGTTCTTCCACGGTGCCGGGCTGGACTACGTGTCCTGCTCCCCGTTCCGGGTGCCGATCGCCCGGCTCGAGGCGGGCCGGGCGGCGGCCAGCACCGTCACCGACTCCGACAGCCGCTAGGAGGGATGATGACCACCGTCGTGGATCAGCGGCGTGACCTGGTCGCGGTCCGCGCCGGGCGGCGCGAGATCGGTGCGTACGCCGTCGGGCCCGATCGCACCGTGTTCGTGCCCGCGGTGGACGTCACCGCCGTCGTGCTCGCCTCGCTCGCCACCATCACGGTGTCCGTGGTCGCCGCCGCGGCCGCCGTGGCGGTGCACCGCCGGTCGGCGATCGGCGCGGTGACGATGGGGCCCGGTGGCTGGATCAGCATCAAGCGGAGCCCGGCGCCGAGGCTGCGCGCCGGCCCGGCGGCCCGGCGCCCGTGGTGGGCTCACATTCTGCGGGCCCGCCGTCTCGTCGTCGACGACTGACGGGCGCATCGAAGGACGCCGTGTGCAGGCGCGGGCCCGGCTGGCGGGCCCGCTCCACGCGCCGTCTCCACGCGCCGTCTCCACGCGCCGTCTCCGTCCCACTTCCCCATGACCCGCTTTGCGTGAAGGGCATGGACAACCCCAGACTCGGCGACCCGTCCGGAGGCGGGTCGCCGGGTCGATTCACCGGGTGAGGAGCACCTTGAGAGCACCGGTCTGCGCCGGGTGGGCGAAGACCTCGTACGCCTGCTCGATCTCCTCCAGCGGGAACCGGTGCGTGACGAGCTGCGTGACGTCGAGCTGCCCGGCGACGAGCATCTGCAACAGCTTCGGCGTCGAGTACGTGTCCACCAGCCCGGTCGTGATGGTGAGGTTGCGAATCCACAGGTCTTCCAGGTGCAGGGTGGCGGGCTTGCCGTGCACGCCGATGTTGGCGACCGTGCCGCCGGGACGCACCAGCGTGGTGCAGAGCTCGAAGGTCTGCGGTGTGCCCACGGCCTCCATGACGACGTCGGCACCGAGGCCGCCGGTGAGTGCGTGCACCGTGCCCAGCGCAACCCGTTCCGGGGTCAGGGTGACGTCGGCGCCCAGGCTCTTGGCGGCCTGCAGGCGGCTCTCAGCCTTGTCGATCACCACGATGTGCGCGGGCGAGTAGAGCTTGGCGGTGAGGACCGCGGCGAGCCCGATCGGCCCGGCGCCCACCACCACCACGGTGTCGCCGGGGCGTACCCGGCCGTTGAGCACCCCGACTTCGTAGGAGGTGGGCAGGATGTCGGCCAGCATCACCGCGGCCTCGTTGCTCACCTGTTGAGGTAGCCGGTAGGTGGACAGGTCGGCGAACGGGATGCGGGCGTACTCGGACTGCACACCGTCGATCGTGTGACCGAGGATCCAGCCACCGCCGGCCCGGCACTGGCCGTAGGCACCCTCACGGCAGAATCGACAGGTTCCGCACGCCGAGATGCAGGAGGCCAGTACCCGGTCGCCCACCGCCAGACCGGTGACCGCGGAGCCGAGTCCGACCACTGTGCCGACCGCCTCGTGCCCGAGGATCCGGCCCGGCGTCACCTCGGGCACGTCACCGGCCAGGATGTGCAGGTCGGTTCCGCAGATGGTGACCGCGTCGACCCGGATGACCGCATCCCGCGCATCACGCACCTCGGCATCGGGGACCTGGATCCAGGAACGTTCGCCCGCTCCGCCGTACACAAGGCCTTTCATGACCGCCTCCTTCGCCGTTGAGGGAATTGCGCTGTGCCGAGGATGCGCGGCCGCCAGAGGCTCCCGGAAGGGCCGAAGGACCGGATTCCTGTCACGCGGTGGTCCAACGGCCGCGGCGGCGGGACCTCAGGCACTGCCGGAGGCGGGTTCCCGTCGCGAATGCTGTAGGTATGGCAACCATCGAGGTACGCGATCTGGCGCGGGCGTACGGGCCGGTACAGGCCGTCGACAGCATCAGCTTCTCGGTGGGCGACGGCGAGATCTTCGCGTTGCTCGGGCCCAACGGCGCGGGCAAGACCACCACGGTGGAGATTCTGGAGGGCTACCGTACGCGCGACGCGGGAACCGTACGCGTGCTGGGCTTCGACCCCGCGACCGGAGGTTCGGCGTACCGCTCGCGCATCGGGGTGGTGTTGCAGTCGGCGGGGTTCGAGGAGGAGTTCACGGTCCGCGAGCTGGTCCGCCTGCAAACCGGGCTGTACCCGCGCGCGCACGACCCCGAGGAGCTGATCACTCTGGTCGGGCTCGCCGACAAGCGGACGACCCGGGTCAAAGGGCTCTCCGGCGGGCAGCGGCGGCGGCTGGACCTCGCACTGGGGCTGGCCGGGGCACCGGACCTGCTGTTCCTCGACGAGCCGACCACCGGATTCGACCCGGCTGCCCGGCACCACGCCTGGGATCTGATCGCGAACCTGCGCGAACTGGGCACGACGATCCTGCTGACCACCCATTACCTGGACGAGGCACAGCGGCTCGCGGACCGTGTCGCGGTGATGCGCGACGGCCGGCTGATCGCCGTCAGCGCTCCCGAACGGTTACGCGCCGGCAGCAAGCTGCCCACCGAGATCAGTTTCGGCCTTCCGCCGGGCGTGTCGGTGGGGCAGTTGCCGCCGCTGAGCGCACCTCCGTCGGTGACGGCAGGACGGGTACGCCTGGCATCCCACACCCCGGTCGCGGATGCGTGGCGTCTCACCGGATGGGCAACCGATCGCCGGCTCGACCTGCCGGACTTCGCCGTCGCCCCGCCGACGCTCGAAGACGTCTACCTCGCGCTGACCGAGGAGAGTCCCGATGAGTGTCCAACTTGAGACCCCGGCGCGCCTGCCGGTGCGTCGGCGGCCGGCCGCGATGCTGCCGGCTCTGACCGGGCACGCCGTACGCGCTTTCCTGCGCAATCCGATCGCTGCGTTCTTCACGCTCGCCTTTCCGCTCGCCTTTCTGGTCATCGTCGCCACGATCGTCGGGAACCAGGTTGCCGGTGGCGTCCCGGTGGTTCAGTTCCTGGTATCGCCGTTCGCGGTATTCGGCGTGGCGCAGGCGTCGTTCGTCCTGGTAGCCGTCGACATGGCGACCCTGCGGGACAACGGCGCGCTGCTGCGGCTGCGGTGTGCCCCGGTACCGGCATGGACCGTGCTGGTGTCCCGGATCGGCGCTTCGGTGATCGCCTCCGCCACGGCGGTGTTCCTGTTGACCGCAGTGGGGCTCCTCGCGTACGACGTCCAGATCTTCTGGCACAAGGTGCCGGCGATGCTGGTGACGCTGCTTCTCGGTATCGCCTGCTGTGCCGCTCTGGGGCTGGCGCTGGCCTCGTTGGCTCGTACCGCGCTGGTCGCGCAGACGGTGGCGCAGGGCCTGCTGATCACCCTCGCGTTCATCTCGGACGTCTTCATCGTCGGCGCCGACCTGCCACGCTGGCTGGATCTGGCCGGGACGGTGCTGCCGCTGAAGCACTTCGCCCAAGCCATGGCCGCGACCTTCGATCCCGCTGCCGGCTCCGGATTCGCGCCCGCGCACCTGGCTGTACTGCTGGCTTGGACGCTCGCCGGGGTTGTCGTCGCAGGGGCGAGGTTCTCCTGGCAGCCACATACAGACGTCACGTCGCCGGTCGTGCCGGTTCCCCGGGCAGACACGCCGCGGCTGAACCGCCTGTCCGATGCGTCGGAACACACCCGCCGGTCGCCGCTGCGACTGCTTTCGGGTCAACTCCGCTATGCCCTGCTCGGGCTGCGGCGCGACCAGCTGTCGGTGTTCTTCTCGGTGGTCTTTCCGACCATGCTGCTCGCGCTGTTCCCCACCGTCTTCGGCAACAGCCGGGTGCACGGGATGCCGATGGCCCAGTACCTGTTCGCCGGCATGATCGCTTACACGGTGGCCGTTGCGGCGTACGTGGACATGCCCGAAGCGGTGGTCGGCGCCCGCGCCGCCGGGGTCCTCAAACGGTTGCACGGCACTCCCCTGCCATTCCGCTGGTACTTCGCCGGCCGGGTCTGTGCGGCGCTGATCGTTTCGCTGCTCGCTGCCATCCTGCTCACCGTCGTGGGCGCCGTTTTCCTGGACGTGGGCCTGGCAGCAGCGCGGGTACCGGCGCTGCTGCTCGCGATCGTCGCGGGTTCCCTGTGTTTCGCCGCTCTCGGTCTGGCAGTCGCGGCGATGCTGCCCTCGGCGCGTTCCATCCTTGCCGTCACGCTCGGCACGCTGCTGCCACTCTGTTTCGTCTCGGAGATCTTCGTCGTCGGCGAACAGCCGTTGCCCGACTGGCTCACCACGGCCGCCGCTGTGTTCCCCTTGCGTCATCTGCTGGGCGCGGTACTCACCGCCACCGACCCGGCATCCACGGGCACCGGGGTCGCTGCCGGGCACGTGGCGGTGCTCGCCGGATGGACCGTTCCTGCGCTGCTGGTGGCCTGGCGCCGCCGCGACTCCCTGACCTGACGCCCGGCCGTCCCCGCTGCTTCGGGACCACCGGCCCTGGCAGTCACGCCCCGTGGCTGGCAGAACCGATGTGAGGGGCACTGCAAAGGAGGGTGATCACGGTGGCACACCCAGTGGTGCACTGGCCGGGAAGACCACCGGCTGAACCGGGATGAGGCGCCGGCCGGGTCTCTCCCCGCGGATCGGGCCCGGCCATGACATCGGGGGCAGAACTTCGCACCCGGGGCGCTGAGCGACGAAGGGAGCTCACCATGGTGACGGGGAACAACCGTCCGCCTGTCGTGGCGCTGGTCTGCTCAGCGGGCGGGCTCCAGGCGATCGAACGCATCCTGTCCGGCTTGACGCCCGGCTTCCCAGCCGCGGTGATCGTGCTGCGCCACCAGGACCCGCAGGCCGCCAACCTGCTCGCCACCATCCTGCAGCGCTCCAGTCGGCTTCCGGTACGGCTCGCCCGCGACGGCGACGCGTTGATCGCGGGGCGGGTGCTGGTGGCGCCGGCGGGGTACCACACCATGGTGACCTGCGGCTACACCATCGTCCTGGTGCGTTCGGGTGATCGCCCCCCGTACCGGCCGTCCGCCGACCTCCTGCTGACCAGCGTCGCCATCGCCGCCCGGAACCGGGCAGTCGTGGTGGTGCTCTCCGGGTACGGCATCGACGGTGCGACCGGTGCGACCGCGATCCACCACCTGGGCGGAACAGTGATCGCCAGCGACGAGTCCACCTCGGCGGTGTTCGCGATGCCTTACGCGACGATCAGTCGCGCCGAGGTCATCGATCACGTGCTCCCGGTCGGTGAGATCTCGGCTCTGCTGGCCGGAATTCTCATCGGCCGGGTCAGGCGTTCGAGCCGGGATCGCATTTCTCCGGCATCGGCAGCGGACGCTTCGGATCGCCACGCGCACCCGGCCGAGCAAGGGCGATCGGCCACTGCCGACGATTGATGCCGGCCGGCCGAGGATCAGCATCTCCACACGGTCCGCACATCGGCTCCACCACCACGGTGACCGGTCAGTGTGAAGGTAGAGATAGGGAGGAGCCATGAAGACCAAGACCCGCCGCGTAGCAACCCTCGTGGCGACCGGAGCACTGGGCCTGGGTGGACTGGTGATCGCAGCCCCGGCATTGGCCGGCACCGGTCCTTTCAGCCGTCCCGTCCCGGCAAGCTCGGCCCCCGCCGACCGCAACGGCTTCGGCCACGGCATGGGAGGCGGATACGGCATGGGAGGCGGATACGGTGGCGGCACCTGCCGAGGGGTGGCTGTCACCGCCGAGAAGGGCACACTCAGCGAAACGCAGAAGGCGACGCTGGTGTCGATGGCGCAGGAGGAGAAACTCGCCCACGACCTGTATGCGGCATTCGCGGACCGCTACGACATCGTCGTCTTCGACCATGTCGCCGTGGCCGAGGCCCGGCACCTGGTCGCGGTGCGCACGCTGCTGCAGCGTTACGGCGTGGCCGACCCGACAGCGAACCAGGCGGCCGGTGCGTTCACCGGTCCTGCTGTCCGCACGACGTATGACGAGCTGCTCGCGCGGGGCGAGGGAAGCCTGGCCGCTGCCCTGGCGGTCGGACAGCAGGTGGAGCGGGACGGCATCGCCGATGTGAAGGCCGGCCTCGACGGACTCGCTGCGGCCGACGTCAAGCAGGTCTACAGGAACCTGCTGACGGCCTCCGAGCGGCACCTCGCCGCGTTCACCCGCTGGGCGACCCGATGAAACCGCGGGTGGTGGGGCGGTGACGCCCCACCACCGGTGCGCTGCGGCGTGCTCGCCGGAAGCGCCGTAGGTGGCGATCAACCGAACCGGGATCAGGGTCGCACGGTGGCCGTCAACGCCGGCCGTGCTCGATGGCCCGAACGCCGGCCGGCGGCAGCCGGATCGTGACAATCACCCAGAACCGGCCGGCGAGTCCAGGGTGACGGTGCCGCCGTGGGCGGTGACCAGCTCCCGCACAACGGCCAGGCTATCCCGGTGCCCGAAATCGGTGCCGCGTCGCTGCGCGCCAGAGGCGTTCGAACGCGTGCGGCAGCTCGTCGGGAGCAATGCCTGGCCCAGTGTCGGCGACCTCCAGCACCGCCGCACCGTCCTGCATCTGCACCGTCACCCGTACCTGGTCGCCGGGCCGGCAGTAGCACGCCGCGTTGGCGAGCAGGTTGACCACCGCCGTGCATGCGATCAGAATCCGCGTGCACCGGCACTCGCGCGCCCAGGTCGGTGGCCGTGGTCAACTTAGCCTCCAGTTGAGGCAGCGAAGCGGCCAGGGCCGCCGCGGCGATCTCGGCGAGGTCGGTGTCGACCGGGTGCAGGGACAGCACGGCCGACTCGGCAGCGGACAGATCAGCGAGGTCCTGCACTATTCGTCCCAGCCGCAGACTCTGGTCGTGCAGGGCGGCCAGCCGAGCCGGCTCGGCCGTTTGCAGGCCGTCGCGCAACTCCTCCACCTCGGCGTAATCCGTCGATGCGGTCATCGACGCTGCTGCGCGCGGTGAGGACGATCACCGGCACGTCCCGGCCTTCCCGAGCGGCTGACAGGACCTCACGCCCATCGACGTCCGGCAGGCCCAGCTCGAGCACGACCAGGTCCACCGCACCGGCAGCCAACAGGGTGATGGCCTCGGCGCCGGAGCCGGTGGTGCGCACCGGGTGGCCGGCCCGCTGCAGATAACGACGGGCCAACTCCCGCAGATCACGGTCGTCCTCGACGACCAGAACAGTTCCGGGCACAGCTCCAGGCTGCCCCACTCACCCCATACGGACCAGGGCCGACAGAACTGTCAACCGCGCACACCACTGGTGACGACCGGCCGGGGAATGAGCGCGAGGTGCGGGGTCAGGCGCACGCATCCGGACGGTCGTTCCCCGGCACCGACATCGGATTGCGTTCGTCGTCCCGCTCCGCGAGCCGGGCCAGCGCCTTGCTGTACTGACCTCGGCTGATATCCCCTGTGAGGAGTTGCGCCACCAGCACGCCTTCCAGCGTGGTGGGCGTGAATCCGGAATCGCCGTCAGCCTGTCCGCTGCGGACACTCTCCTCGTCCTGCCCCTGCGCGGATGCGGCAGTCTGCGGCGAGAGAAGCAGGCCAGCGGCCATGATCAGACCCACGATGAGGAGAATCAAGAACACCATCGCAACCACCTCCATCTATTTGCATCCTCGATCCAGCTCGCCTTGATCGACAGGGACGAAAGTCCCGGCGGCGCAGTACCAACCAGCTGGCCTGCTGGAGCGCCTCACCGAACAGTCCCTGCCGTCCGGCGAACGGACCGGTGACGAACGGCCCTTCCCGGTGCGGTACGGCCAGCGCAACGCTGGAGGGAGCATCCCGATCGGTCCTCGCAACGGTGCGCTGAACGCCGTTTCCGGAGGAGGGGCCAGACATGGAGACCGGAACGGCTGGATTGATCGTCGTCGGTGTCAACGATTCACCCGCAAGCCGGCGAGCAGTCGAGGCGGGCGCAATTGAGGCCGCCATGCGTCAGTGCCGCCTGGAGCTGGTGCATGCGTTCAACTGGATACCAAAACTCTCCCGAACCGCCGCCCTGGACCCGCCGCGGTCCAGAGAAGCTCTGATCACCCGGGCGATCACCGACGCCCGCAGCGTCGCTCCGGGTGTGCTGATCGATGTTCGCCCACTCGAGGGAGCCGCCGTCACCTCCCTGCTCCGCAGGTCCCGCACTGCCGACCTGACCGTCATCGGTGACGGAGACCTGCTCCAGTCCGTGTGCATGCCACCGGATGCAGTCACGGTGCAGGTCGCGGCGCGCGCCGCCGGCACCGTCCTGGTCACCCGGGCCGCATCGGTTCCGGCGCGTCCCGTCGTGGTCGGCGCCGACGGCTCGGCCGCTTCCGGGCGCGCATTGGAATTCGCCTTCGACGCGGCCACCGGACGGCAGGCGAAACTCGTCGTGATTCACATCCGCGAACAGTCGGACGACGACGCCCGGGCCGCTGCGGCCGTGATCCAGATGGTCGGGCAGATGCAGCGCAAATACGGGCTCCGCGCCGAGCTACAGATCATCGAGGGAGATCCCGAGGTGGTACTACGCCAAGCTTCACAGCGCGCCGGCCTGGTCATCGTCGGCGCACGAGGCGATCGGCCCTATGCCGGCCTGCTGGGCTGGGTCGCGCAGACGATGCTGCATCACTCGCCCGCCCCTGTCGCGCTCGTCCGGGCTCTCCTGCCGGACAGGCGCCCAGCTTCCACGGCCTTGCCT
The DNA here is from genome assembly GCF_042666575.1 of Actinoplanes sp. GCM10030250. Classification (NCBI taxonomy): domain Bacteria; kingdom Bacillati; phylum Actinomycetota; class Actinomycetes; order Micromonosporales; family Micromonosporaceae; genus Actinoplanes; species Actinoplanes sp. GCM10030250. The sequence continues at coordinate 87,873 of NZ_JBHTDO010000010.1, forward strand.
CAGCCACAGCGCACCGAACAGGCGGATAAGCGCCGCCCGCGGCACGGCCGCGCTCGCGTGACCACCTCGTAGTTCACGAACGCGCCGTGCTCACCGGCGCGGAGCGCACGAGGTCCGTCCCGGACCATCCCGGAGGCACCACCAGCACGGGGCACAGCCTGCGCCCACCCGGTGAGACGCTGCCGATGCTGTAGAGCATCTCGACGGACCAGCCTTTGCGGCCCCTGCCGGCGACCAGGAGACGACCACGCCTTGACGCCCTCTCCACCGTGTATCCGATGTCGGCCTCGCTGATGAGCAACCGTTCCACCACGACGTCCGGCCAGGTCGGCGCCCAGACGGTGAGCGACCCCGACAGACGATCCTCGGCCTCGTGGCGATCACCTCCGTTGCCGGCGCCGGCATCTTCCGGCGCCCAGACGTGTACCGCTACGAGAGGACAGTCGGCGCGCGCTGCGGCCTCGTACGCACAGCCGACAGTTGCAGCGTGACGGCCGGAGGCCGCCACCACCACCGGACCGCGCGAAACGTTCGGCCCGCGGTATACGAGCAGCGGGCAGTGGGCGTGGTTCGCCACATACGCCGCGGTCGAACCCCAGCCGCGGCCGAGCCCTGCCTCATCACGGTGACCCACCACCAGCAAGCAGGCGTGTGCCGACAGTTGGATCAGCGCTTCTGCGGCGCTGTCGTCCACCAAACGGGTACGCACCCGCACCCCCGGCAAGACGTGTCCGGCCCGGCGGGCCGCAAGCTCCAGCAGGTGGCGGCCGTCGTCGGGACCTGATCGTGCGGCGCGCAGCCGCGCCGGTCCACCACGCCTGCCCGGCCACGCGTGCACAATCTCCAGCGGTACACCTCGATAGGCCGCCTCTGCGGCTGCGACATCGACTACCTGTATTCCGCCCGGCACGCCATCGACGCCGACCACGACGGGCAGCTTCTCTTCGACCGATACGACGCTGTGCATAAACGCACGCTAGGCCGCTCGGTGGCAGGCCCGGCACGGTCGACCGGCATCAAAGGTGGAGTCCATTGGACCCCTTTGCGCGACGAGAGCTGCGAACACAGCGGCCCTGGCCCGGGCCGCGACCTACGGCCCGCGAACGACTCTCGACCGACATCGGCACGGCCAAAGGTGTCGCGGACGGTCTGACCGGAGCTGCTGAGCATGCTCGCGGCCGCGTCGCGGTAACGAACCGTCGAACAGAGAGGCCGTCCGGCCTTTCCGGCCCGGGACCTAAACCCCTGCACGTCACGCATCGATGAGCGTGCGATGGAGGGAGAACGGTCGGACCCGCCACCGCGCTCCCGGCGCGGTGCGGTACCGAAAGGAGGTCCGTGCCGTGAACAACAAAATCATAGTGGGGTACGACGGCTCGTCCTACGCTCACAACACCCTGTCCTGGGCTCTGGACGAGGCGGCCCGCACCGGGGCGTCCGTCGAGCTGGTCTATGCCGACGAGTGGCCGATCCTGGCACCCGCGGCGAGCATGGTCCCGTCTCCGGCTCTGCGGCCCGACAGCTACGTGGTGGATGTCATCGACGGAACGCTGGAGCACGCGGTCGCCTCGGCGAAGAAGACTCAGCCCCTGGTCAGCGTGACTGCGAGGACTGTACGCGCTTACGCAGCGACTGCGCTGGTCAACCTGTCCAGGCAGGCTCGCCTGGTCGTCGTCGGCGCGCGGGGGCACAGCGCCGTCGTGGGGCTGCTTGGTTCGGTGAGCTCGGCGGTCAGCGCACACGCGCACTGTCCGGTCGTGGTCGTCCGCGGCGAGGCGGCCGCAACCGCGCCCGTGGTGGCCGGCGTCGACGGATCGGCGTCGGCGTCGCCTGTGCTGACCTTCGCCGCTGAGCAGGCGGCTGAGCGCAAGGTGCCGCTTCACGTGATCCGCACCTGGCAGCCGGTGACCGGATTGTGGGAGAGAACCCCGATGGCCACCAACACGGTCACCGATCACGAGCGGGAGCCATTCGACACGCTGGTGACCGTCGTCCGCGACACCTTCCCCGACCTGTCGATCCAGGCCGAGGCGACGGTGGCGCACCCGGCGGCCGCACTCACGCTGGCGAGTACCCACGCCCAGCTTCTGGTGGTCGGGAGCCGGGGGCACGGCGCTGTCAGCGGGCTGCTGCTTGGCTCGGTCAGCCAGCACCTGCTGCGTCATGCCGAATGCACCATCGCGGTGGTCCACCGCGATATCTGACACCAACAAACCGGATAGGCAAGCGGCGCAGACATGAATCCGGCGTGGCACGACATGACGCCACTACCCGATCTACTCCACGACGAGGCTCGTGGTGGCCCGGGCGCTCACCGCCGACAGCCCCGCTGCGGCACTTCCCGCGGGCGCCCGGCCCGCGGGGAGTGCCCCGGGTCGTTCGCCTCTGCCCGGGAGTCAGAACATCTCGGAGACTGAAGCCAGACATCGAAGTATGCCTGGCGTCCGATGCCGGGAGGTGCATCATGCCAACACGGAACACGTCAGAGATCGTCATCACCGCCGACGCGGAGAGACGACGTCCGTCGACAGCCGCCCGCCGAGCGGGTTACGGCATCGCCGCCGCAGTCAACGTCACCCTTCTCTACCTCATCAACGCACACCCGGGTTGGGGCGCCGTGCCGTTCCTGACCGGGGAGACCGACGCCGTGATGCCTTTGGTCAACGCGTCACTGGGGGTGGGCGTCGTCGTGCCCCTCGTGCAGTTCGCCCGCGATCCGCGCTGGCTGGTGGCTCTCGGCAGCATGGCGACCACTGCGGCCGGGTTGCCCGCGCTCGTGCGGCTGTGGCAGGTGTTCCCGCTGGACTTCGGGGACGCCTCGTTCAATTGGCCGCTGGTGGCGCGCGATTTGCTGGCCGTGGGCCTGTTCGGCAGCATCATCGCCGTGGTGGTGCAGGCGGTCGCCCTCACCAGAGCCCTGAGAAATCGGGCCGGCTCCGGATGATGTACGGCGGCGCCGAGGCGAGCCGCCGGTCACTCGGCCGGGACCCGCAGCGGATGGGTGCGGGCGTCGCTCTGCGCGAGCACCGCCATCGCGGTTCGGTGCTCGTTGCGGCTGATTTTGCCCGTCATCACCTGACCGAGAAGCTCACCTTCGGCGTCGGGTGGCGGCGGGAGCGCCATCAACGAAGCCCTTTCGCTGGCCGGCCTGCCGGAGAAGGACGTGCTCGCAAGTGCCATGGCTGCTCCCAGGACGGGAGTCGTCTCCCACGGACGACGCTACGGCTCACGGAAGAGGGCCCGGCAGGGCCGTCCGGCCCTGCCGGGCCCGGCGGCACCGGGTTTGTGCTGGAGGAAGACCTGGGAGGTGTCATGGACCTTTATCCGTTACGAGTCGAAGCGCGCCGCGACGAATCCCTGAGCCGCTGGCTGTGGCTCGTCAAGTGGCTGCTGCTCATCCCGCACTACGTGACGTTGCTGGTGCTCTGGATCGGGCTGGTGGTGCTCACCCTGGTGGCCTACCTGGCGGTATTGATCACCGGCCGTTACCCGGCGCCCATCCGCGCCTACAACCTGGGGGTGCTGCGCTGGACCTGGCGTGTCGGCTATTACGGCTATCCAGTTCTCGGCACAGACACCTATCCACCGTTCACCCTCGCCGACGTCCCGGAGTACCCGGCTCGCCTGCACCTGGAGCACCACGAGTCACCGCCTCGCTGGCTGCCGCTGGTCGCCTGGTTGCTCGCCATCCCCCACCTGATGATCCTGGGCGCCTTGAGCGGGGCGGCGGGCCGAACGATCCGCGACGGCGACACCCCGACGGTCGGCCCGATCAGCGTCACCCTGGTGGTGTTGCTGACCGCTGTCGTCGCGCTGCTGTTCACCGGGCGCTACCCGCATGGCCTGCATGATCTGCTGGTCGGTATAGCGCGCTGGGGGCTGCGGGTTACCGCCTATCTGACGCTGCTGACTCCCCGCTTCCCCCCGCTGCGACTCGATCAAGGCGGGTGCGAGCCGGATCCGGTTCCCGAGGGTCCGGCCAGGGCGGGCCCGTCACGGCACGTTCCGGTCGCCGGCCCGGTCATCTGGCTGGTCGCCGGCGCCGTGCTGCTCGTCCCGGCCGCGGGCCTCGGCATCGGCGGCGGCACACTGCTGGCACTCGACGCCGCGCGCGACCACGCGGGATACGTGACCAGCCCCACCCTGATGCTGGACAGCAGCACAGCAGCGATCACCGCGGAGAACCTCACCATCACCGACACCGGTCTGTGGACCCGTGAGGTCGTCGACGTCGGCGGACTGCGGGTGACGGCGACCTCACCGGCCGGCCAATCCGTGTTCGTCGGCGTTGCACCGCAGGCGTCAGTCGATTCCTGGCTCGCCGGCACCGCACACGACCGGCTCGTGGGCCTGGACTCCGGCCGTGCCGTCTACAACCGAGCCCTCGGGGCGGTCCGCCGAGTAGCCGAACCGGCGGCCCAGGACTTCTGGCTGGCGCAGGCGAGCGGGCCGGGTACGGTGGCCCTCCAATGGGACGTGACGAGCGGTGACTACGCCGTGGTCGTCGCGAACGCCGATGGTTCAGCGGGTGTCGCCGCGGACGCCCGCGGTGCGGTCCGCGTGCCGGGCCTGGCGGCTCTCGGCGGCGGTCTGCTCGCCACCGGCATCGTGCTCTTCCTCGTCGCGGTGGCGTTGATCGGCCTCGGCGGTGTGGGACTCGGCCGTCGGCACAGCGATCCACCGCCGCCGCCGCAGGGACCGGTCGGCCCCCTGCCGCGGCTGACGCCGCAGGCGCCGGCTCCTTTGTGATCGCCGGCGCGTCGCCTCCGGCCCCGGACCGGGCCGGGCCGGGCCGGGCCGGGCCGGGCCGGAGGTGATGACACCCCGATGAGGGACTCACGGCCCGCTCACACGGGCCGTGCCGCCCTGCCGAAACGCGTCGTCGGCAATGACGCTGGAGTGAGAAACGGGCGAGGGAGGAACGATGCGCACCCCAGCGATCGTCGTCGCAGTCGACGGCACCGATTCCAGCCGGGCGGCCGTACGGTGGGCCGCACGGGAGGCAGAACTCAGCAACCAGCCGTTGCTGCTCGTCCACGTCATGGACTGGGACTGGGCCGCCGCCCGCTACGACTTCGGCAGCGAGCATTTCGAAACGGCACGGAAGAGTGCGGATGGCATCGCCGCCCGCGCGGCAACCGAGGCGACGACCGTCGCCCCGGCGATCGACGTCAGCACCGACGTGGCGATCGGTGACCCGTCAGCCCAGTTGATCATTGCCTCCGAGGGTGCGCACCTGCTGGTGCTGGGCAACCGTGGCCGAGGCGGATTCGCGGGCCTGCACCTGGGCTCGGTCAGTCAGCGGGTGGCCATGCACGCCGCTTGCCCGATCGTCGTGGTCCGCGGGCGGACGACGCCCTTGCAGGGGCCCATCGCGGTGGGGATCGACGACACCGACGGCGCCGACGAGGTGCTGGAGGCCGCATTCACGGCAGCCCGGGCACGCGGCACGTCGCTGAGCGTGATCCGGTCGTTCGTGCCGGTCCTCATGTCGTACTGGGGTCATCTCCCGCCGGCGCAGGTGCACACCCCTGAGCAGGACGACGCCGAGCGGGCCAGGCTGACCGCGCAACTGGCGCCGTGGCGCGAGAAGTACCCGGACGTTCCGGTGGAGATCCTCCTGTCGCACGACAGCGCTGCGGCGTTGCTGGTCGGCGTTTCCCACGGTACGCAACTGGTGGTGGTCGGCAGCCGCGGTCACGGCGTGATCGCAGGGACCCTGCTCGGCTCGACCGGCCTGCAACTGCTGCACCACGCCGAATGCCCGGTCCTCATCGTGCGCCCGCACGGCAAACGGGACAGCGGACGATGACCACGCCCGGCCGGACCCGGCAACGACACGGTGGACTCAATCCCGTGTGGGCCGGGCCGGACGGGATCCACGCGGTCGACGCCAAGCTGCGGCTCGCACCGGTTCGCGCGGAAGCTTGACCGGGTGCTGCGGCGGCTGCGCGACCCGAACTGACCGAGCCGGCTCCGGCTGATCGAGGAGGAGACCACATGAACGCCTACCAGCTGATCGTCGTTGGGGTCGACGGCTCCGACGGCGGTCGGCGAGCCCTCGAATGGGCGGTCCGCGAGGCCGCCGAACGAGGCAACGCCGTCCAGGCCGTCATGGTGTGGTCCTGGGACGGCCTCGACTACGGCCCGGTCACCGCGACCACCCGGGAGGAAGAGCAACAGCGCGCCTCCGAGGTGCTGGCCGCTCAGGTCCAGGAGGTCATCTCCCGGTACGGCTCACACCTGCCGATCGCCGCCGAAGCGATCGAGGGACGCCCCGCCGACGTGCTCTCCGCCGCCGCACGCAACGCCGGCCTGCTCGTCCTGGGCAGCCATGGCCACAGCGCGCTGCGGCATACCGTCCTCGGCTCGGTCAGCGCGGAATGCGTCCGCAAGGCCACCTGCCCGGTCGTGGTCATTCCGGTTCCCATCCAGCAGCGCGCCCCGGTGCGCGAGCCCGTGCCACGCCATTGAAGGAGAACTGCGATGAAGGCACTCGTGGTCTACGAATCCATGTTTGGCAACACCGCCGAGGTCGCCCGCGCGGTCGCGGACGGGCTCGTCGGCACCTTTGACGTCACTCTCGCCGACGTCCACGACATGCCGCCGGCGGCCGAGGCCGATCTGCTCGTGGTCGGAGCACCCACCCACGCCTTCGGATTGAGCCGTCCCGGCACCCGGACGGACGCGGCCAAACAGGGCGAAGTCCGCGCCGGGGCGGCCGCGGTCGGCATTCGCGAGTATCTCGAATGCTCGCCACAGCTCCCCGGGCTGCCGGTCGCCGCCTTCGACACCAAGGTGAAGATGCGGTTCCTGCCGGGATCCGCAGCCCGTACGGCACTTCGGCAGCTGCACGGCCTCGGCTGCCGTCGTGTCCTTCCGGCGGAGAGCTTCCGTGTCGACGGCACGACCGGCCCCTTGCTGGCCGGAGAACTCGACCGCGCCCGGCAGTGGGCGAAGTCCGTCGCGACTGAGTACCGGCGATGACTCGCTCGCTACAGAGCCGCACGGTGTTCGCGGTCGAGGCCGTCGCAGCACGTCATTCGGCGGCACCCGGGGCGTGGGCTTGGTTGGTCGTCGCCTCGTCCGGTGTGGTGGCAGCGGCCCTCGTACCACGCGGGCCGGTCACCGGAGGCGCGGTGATCGCCCTGCTCGTCGGTGCGGCCATTGTCGGCGCCGTGTCGGGCCTCCTGATCCGTACCCGATGGGTGCTGATCGCGGCACCGGCCCTGCACATCGCGCTCTGGGAACTGTCACGGGCCACGATCTTCCGACTGGACGGGGCTGCCTTCGGCCGGCCCCGCTTCGACGTGCCGCTCGGCGTCGCGCTGTTCCTTACCGTACATCTGATGTATGCGTTGATCGTGGCGATGCCGATGCTGATCGGCGTGCTGGGCGGACGTGCCTGGGCGCGCCGCCGAGGGGCCGCCGTCGCGGCCGGCGGTGTGGCTTTTCTCGCCGTCATGGCCGCGGGTGTGGTGCTGGTGTGGCCGTCGCGGGTCGCACCGGTGCGCGGCGTGGACGGCACGACGCCAGCGGGTAGTGTTGCCACGCTTGAGGCAGTACGCCTCGGCGGCACCCCGCAGTGGGTGTCGATGCGAGGCTCCAGCGCCGCGAATCCTGTGCTGCTGCACCTGTCCGGCGGGCCGGGCAGCTCCGACGTGGGCTGGGTACGCACTTTCAACCAGCCCTTGGAGCAGCACTTCACTGTGGTGGTGTGGGAGCAGCGCGGGGGCGGTAAGTCCTACCCGGCGCTCGATCCCACAAGTCGGCTCACACCAGATCAGCTGGTGTCCGACGGCATCGAACTGTCGGCGTGGCTGGCCGAACGCTTCGACGAGCGCAAGATCTACCTTTCCGGCAACTCCTGGGGCAGCACACTCGGCGTCCTCATGGTGCAGCGGCGACCCGACCTGTTCCACGCCTACATCGGCACCGGCCAGATGGTCAGTCAGCGCGAGACGGACCGGCTGCTCTACCGCCAGTTGAACGCCTACGCTGCACGCAACGGCGACGAGCGGCTGCGAGACGAGCTGGCCGCCCTGGGTGAGCCACCCTACCGTGATGTGTTCGGGTATGCGCTGGTGATGGAGTACTACGACGCACTGGAGCCGTACGAGCACGAGCCAGCGTTCGACGAAGCGCGAGGGCTGCGGGGATTCTTCCCGGATGAGTACAGCCTGCTCGACACGTGGAACGAGGTGCGCGGCTTCGCCGATATGGGTGGAGTGCTCTACCCGCGGCTGCAGGGCATCGACTTCCGCATCAATGTTCCCGTGCTCGAGGTTCCCGTCTACTTCGCGCAAGGCCGGCATGAACTGACCGCACGCGGCACGCTCGCCGACGAGTGGATCGCCCAGCTGCGGGCGCCGATCAAGCGGACATACGTCTTCCAGCGGTCCGGGCACAACCCGGACGCCGAGGAACCCGGACGCTTCAACCGACTACTGACGGACACAGTGCTCGCCGAGACGTACCCCCGGTGATCTGTCGCGGTCGAGCACTCGGGCCGACGGCCCGGGTCCGGCGACGTGCCGTTCGACGCCGCGCCGACACCTGTCGCACTTCCGGGCGACCTCGACGTGGCTAACGATGCAAGACAGAACGGCGAAGGAGGCAGCATGCGGACCCGCACCCATGGACGATTCCACAGTGCAAGTTGTGATCGGGTACGACGGTTCGCTGCCGTCGGGCGCGGCGATCGAGGAATACGCTCGGTTACTGTCGGCGGCGCACGCCACGGCGGCCCGCCTGTGGACTCCGCCATTCGCCGGCGAGCATCTGCGGCGACGACTCTGGACGTGATCTCAGTAGGTTGACGCATTCGTCGAGGCCGTCGAGCGGGAGGGGGAACGGGAGGCCAACCGGGTCGCAGCAATGGGTGTCGCGCTGGCGCGGGCCGCGGGATGGACGGTCTGGCCATAGCGGCTCGTGACCGGAAGGCAGCGGTGACAGTGCTCGGCTCGCGTGGCCGGTCGGCGGTTCGCGAGATCGTGCTCGGCAGTGTCGCCATGAGCACGCTGCATCGCGCGCACCGGCTGGTCCTGGTCGTGCCGCACCAGGACAGTGTCGGGATCGGATGACGGCAGGAGGCGAACAACGATGGCGGGTGTCGAGCCGAGCAGGTCAGCGGCCGGCGTGGTCGTCCACTGGCTGCCATTGGGCGCGGGCGGGCACGTGGTGCGCTGGAACGGCGCACTGTACGAGATGGTCCAGGCCCGGCGCGAGAAGCGGGTGGCCGCCGCGCTGTACCACAGCGCGCTCGAGATCGTCGTTGACGGGAACCGCTATGTCATCGAGATGGCGCCGGTCTGGGCCACCCGCACCGCTGACCGCGGCGTCGTTCTCGAAGGCCCTGTCGGTCTGCGGTGGCTCGGCCGGTTCGTTGCCTTCCGGTACGAGATTCGGCGATGGCGTGACGGGTCCATTCCTGATCTGGCGGAGGCCGTCGACAGCCTTCGCCTGGTTGATGAGGACGCGGCACGGGTTCAGCACCTGTTCGAGCTCGTACCGCAGGCGCCACCTCTCACGTGGGGCCGCGACGAACTCCGCACCGGCGAGATGTGGAACTCCAACTCTCTGATCGCTTGGCTGCTCGCCCGTAGCGGGCACGACATGAGCATCATCAGGCCACCCTCTGCCGGCCGGGCGCCGGGCTGGCGGGCAGGCTTGATACTCGCCTCCCGCCAGCTCCGGGTTGATGCTCACACCCCGTAGTAGGCGGCCCGCATGAGTTGCTGCATGTCGTCGAGCATCGGCATGCGCGGGTTGGCCGGGGCGCACTGGTCCTCGTAGGCGTTGACGGCCTGCTGCGGCAGGGCTGCCAGGAAGTCGGTCTCATCGACGCCGACGGCCTTGAAGGAGGGCTCGATCCCGGCAGCGTCACGGAGCCGTTCCACCGCGGCCGCGTACGATTCGACGCCTTCCTGGGGTGTGGCCGCCGGCAGGCCGAGCATGCGGGCGATGTCCTGGAAGCGCTCCGGTGCGCGGTAGCTCTCGTACTTGGGCCAGCCGGTCAGCTTGGCCGGGGTGGAGCCGTTGTAGCGGATGACGTACGGCAGCAGTATCGCGTTGGTGCGGCCGTGGGCCACGTGGAAATTCGCGCCCAGGGTGTGTGACATGGCGTGCACGATGCCCAGGAATGCGCTGCCGAAGGCCATGCCGGCGATGGTTCCGGCGTTGTGCATCTTCTCCCGCGCCTCGGGGTCGGCCCCGCCGTTGTGCACGGCTCGTTCGAGGTTGGCGAAGATGAGCTTGATGGCCTGCAGCGCCAGTCCGTCGGTGAAGTCGTTGGCGTAGACGGACACGTACGACTCGGTGGCGTGGGTGAGCGCGTCGAAGCCGCTGTCGGCCGTGATGGTGGGCGGCAGGTCGGCCGCGAGCACCGGGTCGACGATGGCCACGCTCGGCGTCAGGGCGTAGTCGGCGAGCGGGTACTTCTTTCCGCTCGTGGTGTCGGTGATGACGGCGAACGGCGTCACCTCGGCGCCCGTACCCGATGTGGTGGGGATGCAGACCAGCTGGGCCCGCTCGCCCAAGGTCGGGAATTTGAAAGCCCGCTTGCGGATGTCGAAGAACTTCTCCCGCATGTCGGCGAAGACGACCTCCGGGTGCTCGTAGCGCAGCCACATCACCTTGGCCGCATCCATGGCCGAGCCGCCACCCAGCGCGATGATCGTGTCCGGCTGGAAGGAGCGCATCAGCTCCGCGCCGCGGTCGACCGTACCCACGCTGGGTTCCGGTTCGACGTCGTCGATGATCTGCAGTGCCACGCGCTCCGGCCGCCGCTGCAGGACGGTGATGAGCCGGTCCACGTACCCCAGCTTCGTCATGGTGTGGTCGGTGACCACGGTGACCCGGCGCACGTCCGGCATGTCGGCCAGGTAACGGATCGCGTTCGGCTCGAAGTAGATCTTCGGCGGGACCTTGAACCACTGCAGGTTGTTGGCACGCCGCCCGATCCGCTTGACGTTGACCAGGTCCACCGCGGTGACGTTGTTCGACACCGAGTTGCGGCCGTAGCTGCCGCAACCGAGTGTCAGCGACGGCAGGAACGCGTTGTACATGTCACCGATGCCACCCTGCGACGCGGGTGCGTTCCAGATGATGCGCACCGCCTTGACCCGCTGGCCGTACTCCTCGGCGAGTTGCTCGTCCTCCGTGTGGATGACCGCGCTGTGGCCGAGACCGTTGAGCTCGACCATCTGCTCGGCGTAGCGGATGCCGTCCTCGGTCGAGGCGGCCCGCAGCACGGCCAGGACGGGGCAGAGCTTTTCCCGGGTGAGCGGTTCGTCGAAGCCGACGTGGTCGACCTCCACGAGCAGCAGCGACGTGTCGGCCGCAACGGTGAAGCCGGCCTGCTCGGCGATCCATGACGCGCTGCGCCCGACGACGTCCGGGTTGAGGCGCGCACCGGAGCAGTCCGAGCCTCCGGCCGCAGCGCCGAAGATGAACTCTTCGAGCTTGCGCTTCTCCGGTGCGGTGACCACGTGGGCGTGCAGGCTCCGGAACTCGGCCAGCGCCGCGTCGTACACGGTGTCGTCGATGATCGCCGCCTGCTCGGAGGCGCAGATCATGCCGTTGTCGAACGACTTCGACAGCACGATGTCGTGCACCGCCCGGCGCAGCTTCGCACCGCGGTGAACGTACGCCGGCACGTTGCCCGCGCCCACCCCGAGGGCCGGCTTCCCCGCCGAGTACGCCGCTCGCACCATGCCGTTGCCTCCGGTCGCGAGGATCGTCGACACTCCGGGGTGGTGCATCAGCGCACCCGTCGCCTCGACCGACGGTTGCTCGATCCACTGGATGCAGTGCTCCGGAGCACCCGCGGCGACCGCGGCGTCCCGTACGACCCGGGCCGCCTCGGCGCTGCACCCCTGCGCGGCGGGATGGAAGGCGAAGATCATTGGGTTGCGGGTCTTGAGCCCGAGCAGAGCCTTGAAGATGGTGGTCGAGGTCGGATTGGTGACCGGTGTGACGGCGCAGACCACGCCGACCGGCTCGGCGATCTCGACGATGCCGTTGATCTCGTCGCGGGCGATGACCCCGACCGTCTTCAGGTCAGCCATGTGGTTGGTGACGTGCTCGCACGCGAAGATGTTCTTGACTGCCTTGTCCTCGAACACCCCGCGGCCGGTCTCCGCCACCGCGAGCCTTGCCAGGTCGCCGTGCCGGCCCAGGGCAGCCACGGACGCCTTTGCAACGATCTGGTCGATGCGCTCCTGGTTGAAGCCGGCGTAGTCGTCCAAGGCCTTGAGACCGTTGTCGACCAGTGTCTTGATGGCTGCGTTCGTCTCGGCCGGCAGGGTGGTGGTCGCGGTCGTGCGGCTCATGGGGACTACTCCGATCGTCAGTGTCCGGAACTGCCGTCCGGTCACACCTTCATCGTCGCGTCCCCGCGGCGATTGCGCGGGGGGCCGGCGTCCCGGCCGGCCGGGACTGAAGTCCCGACTTCCCAGCGTGGCGGCGCTGCCCGCGCCGCATTGCCGAACGGCCCCGCCCCGTCCGGGGTAGGGCCGCTCGGCCATCGAGCGCACCGCTCAGTTGCCGGATCATGTGGCGGCGGCGAACTGCCCGGTCAGGTCGACGAGGCGGTTCGTGTAGCCCCACTCGTTGTCGTACCAGCCGAAGACTTTCACCAGCCGGCCCTGCGCCTGGGTGAGACGGGAGTCGAAGACGCAGGAAGCCGGGTCGCCGACGATGTCGGCCGAGACGATCGGCGCCTCGGTGTAGCTGATGATGCCGTGCATCGGCCGTCCCGGCACCGACGCCGCCGCGACGACCTCGTTGATCTGCGCCGCGGTCGCCTCCACGGCCAGCCGCAGGGTCAGATCGCTGATCGAGCCGTCGATGACCGGTACCCGCAGCGCGACACCGTCGAGGCGGCCCGCCAGTGCCGGGAGCACCAGACCGACGGCCTTGGCGGCGCCGGTGCTGGTGGGAATGATGTTGACCGCGGCGGCGCGGGCACGGCGCGCGTCCTTGTGCGGGGCGTCCAGGACGTTCTGATCGTTGGTGTACGCGTGCACCGTCGTCAGGTAACCCTGCTCGACACCGAACGCTTCGTGCAAAACCTTGAGCAGCGGCGCCACGCAGTTGGTGGTGCAGGACGCGGCGGACACGATCTGATGCCGCACCGGGTCGTAGCTGTCGGCGTTGACACCCGGCACCAGCGTCGCGTCGACGCCCTTGCCCGGTGCGGAGATCAGCACCCGACCGGCTCCGGCCTTCAGGTGCAGCGCCGCGTCGTCACGACTGCGGAGCTTGCCGGTCGCCTCGATCACCAGGTCGACGCCGAGCTCGCCCCACGGCAGGGTGTCCGGCGCCCGGCGGGAGAAGACCGGGATGCTGTGCCGGCCGACGGTCAGTACATCGTCGTCGTGGCCGACCTCGGCGTTCAGACGGCCGAATGTCGAGTCGTACTCCAACAGGTGCGCAAGCGCCGCGGTGTCGTACAGGTCGTTGATCGCGACCACCTGCAGCTGCTGGCCGGCCAGGTCCGGGGACACCAGCCGGCGCAGGTAGTTACGGCCGATCCGGCCGAACCCGTTGATGGCAACACGGTAGGTCATCGTCTCTTCCTCCAAACTTTCGTCATTCTCAGCGTCGTCCCACGGACCGGCTCGGGACAGGGTCCAACGACCCCCGCGTCTCGTACCTGCGTCACATCGATGCGCGCTCGATGCTCATGCGACGCCGAAGAACGTTCCCGTACCGGGACCTCGCGGTCATCGACGTCGAACTCGAGCCTGTCGATCACATGCACCACCCCGGCGACCTGACGTGTGAAACGCATCGATCGGTCCGTGGTGGACCAGCGGCCGACACGGCCGGTGAGAGTCACCACGCCCCGGTTCACCTCCGCCTCCACCGGTTCGACCTCATCGCCGAGCAACGGGGCCCGCAGCGCGGAGAGCACGTCGGCACGAATCTCGTCGTCGGGTCGCAGGTGCGCCTTGAGCAGGTCGCCGCGGGTGACGATGCCGACGAGCCGGCCGAGGTCGTCCACCACGGGAAGGCGCTTGACGTGTTCGGCGTCCATGGTGCGGGCGGCCGCGGCGATCGAGGTCCCGGCGAAGGTGAGTGCCGGAGGGCAGCTCATCAGCTCACCGGCCGTCCTGGCCAGCGCCTTGGCACGTGCCCCACGCCGGTGCCGGGTTTCGAAGAGCCGGGGCTCCTCGTCCCCCGCATACTCGATCTTGCGAAGTAGATCAGCCTCCGACACCACTCCGGTCACCCGCTGGAAGTCGTCCACGACGGGCACCGCACTGAAGTGCCGGGCGGTCAGCAGATCGACCAGCTCCCGGTAGGAGGCGGTCGCCGCCACGGACACCACAGCCTTGGTCATCACATCGTCCACGGTCCAGGTCTTCATCAGCCCTCCCTGTTGTCTCTGCTGAAGCTAGGAGCAACCCATCCCGGGAGTCAGGGCCGAAGGACCCGAGGTCTGCGCGGGCCGGGCAACGATCGACGACGGCCACACCGAACCTTCGGCACCGAGCGCGCGATCTCGGAGGTGAGCGTCGCATTCGTCGATTGTCAGTAAGGCCGGCGCCGGATGCGGCGCAGCCGTGAACGGAGGCGCTCCTGCATCAGGTCCACCGCCTCCTGCATCGTCTCGCCGACCGCGTGGACATGCACACCCGTTCCGTTCAGGTCGACGTGGGCGTCGACCCGATGGCCCGGGGCCGCCGCGTCGAGGGTCAGCGAGGTCCGCAGAACCGATCCGGGGGCGTGGTGCAGGGCCGCCTCGAGCTTGGCCACGGCGTACGCCACGGTGTCCGCACCGACCTTGCCGTGGGTGTGCACCTGAGGGCTGATGACTTGGTCAACACGCGTCATGACGCCTCCCCTGATCATCCCCGGATCATGACAACCGGGGCATAACCTCATGATCACTTCACTGGCGGAGACTCAGTAGGGTCCTACGGCCCGCCTTCAACGGTCGCCCGCAGCCCAGGACCTCGACCAGGTCACTGAGACAGGACTTCGGTCCCTGCCGGGCATGACCTCGCACCCTGCTCGAAGACATCGCCATGGATCACGATGGAGGGAGAGATGGAGAAGGAGGAGTCATGCGAACTCCCACCATCATCGTCGCCACCGACGGTGCCGCATCAGGCCAGGCAACAGTGCAGTGGGCGGCCCGCGAAGCCGAACACCGGCACATCGATCTACTCGTCGCGCACGTCTTGGACTGGGACTGGAACTCGGCCCGCTACGACTTCGGCGGCGGCCACTTCGAGATGGCTCGCAAGCTCGCTGAGAGCGTCACCGCCGTAGCGGCGGCGGCCGCCCGAGCCGTCGCCCCGGGGGTGGCCGTCACGGAAGCGACGCTGATCGGCAACCCGGCCGCACGGCTGCTGGCCGTCGCCGACGGCGCGGAACTGCTCGTGCTGGGCGGCCGCGGGCACGGCGGGTTCACCGGCCTCATGCTCGGCTCGGTCAGCCGGCACGTCGCCACGCACGCCCCATGCCCGGTGGTCGTCGTGCGCGGGCGCACCGACCCCGCCGAGGGACCGGTCGCCGTCGGCGTCGATGACTCCGACGCGGCCGAACATGCCCTTGCCACGGCTTTCGCCGCAGCTGCCGACCGCGGCACCAGCCTGGTCGCGATCCGGTCCTACCTGCCGACGATACCGCTGTACTACGGCGCAGACGTTCTGGCGGCGACGATCTCCACGCCGGAGCAGGACACCGCCGAACGTGCCCGTCTCGCCGAACAGCTCGCTCCCTGGCGGATGAAGTTCCCCGACGTGCCGGTGGAGGCACTGGTCTCGCACGACAGTGCGGCCGGCGTGCTGGTCGGTGTCTCGCACGGCGCGCAGCTTATCGTGGTCGGCAGCCGGGGCCACGGGGTGATCGTCGGTACGCTGCTCGGCTCGACCGGGTTGCAGCTGCTGCATCACGCCGATTGCCCGGTCTATCTGGACCGGCAGCGTGACCAGGACAAGTGACGCGTGGGGTTCGCCCGGCGGGTACCTGCGCAGTGGATGCGGTGGTCGCCGGGGCGACCACCGTGTCGCGTTCTGACGCACCGCCGGGAAACCTGCGCCCGCGGATCCGCTCAGGATCACGGAGATCAACCGGCGAGGACGTCTCGCCGGTTGGCGCCCGCCAACCCGACGGAGGTCGCCGCAACGGCCAGGATGAGCAGCATCAGCAAGCCGAACCAGTCCGGCCGATCGGAGAAGAAGTCGGGTACCTGTTGGAAAGGGCCGAGGTCGCGGATGTTCCGCGGGACGTCGAGCAGCGGGCCGAGGAGGGCGAGAACGCCGCCGGCCGTGAACGGTAACCAGACGAGCCCGATCAGCCGCGGGAACCATCCGGCCAGTAACGCGGCTGCACCGGCCAGCACCGCAGTCGCGGGCCACTGCCCGGTCACGAAGGTGAACATGCGCATTGCGGCGTGACTACCGCCGATGGTGACCGGGGCAAGCAGAGCCGTCGCCGTGGCGGCAGCCGCCAGCATCGCCGCGGTGCCGACCACGGCCGCGACGGCATGGGCCAGCAGGGGCCCGCTGCGGTGCACGCCGGTGGCGAGTTGCAGGCCGATCCGGCCGGCGGATTCCTGGTGCCGGTAATCGAGCACCTGCAGGACGGCGTAGGCGGAGACCAGGATTCCCAGCAGCGTCGCGGTGTAGGCGCAGTACGCCGCCACCGGATCAGCGGTTCCCATCTGGGAGCCGAGAAAGCCGCCCATGTCCCCGTCGCGGCTCTGCTCCACCACGCCGGAGCCCATCGCGGTGAACATCAATCCGATCGCAGTCGCGGCTGCCGCCCAGATCCGGGTGGACCGGCGGGTGAGACGTAGCCGCAACCCCACCACGGAATGCGCGGTGAGCCGATGGTCGCGGTTTCCGGAAAGGGTGATCAGCCCGGAGCGGTACTCCCGCCGGTCCGACAAGCTCCGCGCCAGATACCACAGCGACGCGACAACGATCGCGAACAGCGGCAGTGTCCACCATCGCTCGGCCGTGAACGGCCGGACGGTGGCCCGCAGTCCCAGCGGGCTCAGCCAGTTACCGGCCGGCAGATTCTGTACGTCGGCGACAGCGCGTACGGCGAAGGCGAAGGCGAAGGCGGTGAGCCCGTACAGGCGGGCGGCCGGCGCGGAGGAGGCCGCCTGTGACAGGACGGCCGTCACGGCCGCCACCAGCAGGAAGCTCAAGGCGATCGTCACGTTGAAAGCAACAGCACCGGACAGGGTGACGCCATCGACGTGGCCGGCCCACATGCCCAGCGCGACGGTACCGGCGCCGGCAAGCAGCGCCGCCACGGCGGTCAGCACAGCGGCCGCGGCCTCCAGCGGATGGTGGCGTGACACGCCGCAGCTGCGGATCAGTTCCAAGGTGCCGTCGTCCTCGGTGGCACGGGTCAATGCCACGGTGAGCAGAACGGCGAACACCGCGGCGAGGATCGTGACGATCCCACCGACCTCCCAGGTGAACATCTGTGCCGGCGTTCCGGGCAGCGGTAGCTCGCCGTACAGCAGGGTGGTCGCCGTGTCGGCCCGGGCGAGGCGCACCGCGGTGGCCTGTTGCTGCGCGGTGGCGTACGTGTCCCGATAGGCCCACACGGTGCCACCGATCAGTCCGAGCAGCAGGACCAGCCAGGCCGCGATCATCAAGCGGTGCCGGTGGGCGAGGAGTCGGATCGTGGTCATCGTGCGGCCCCCTCGTAGTGCCGCAGGAACAGGTCCTCAAGGCTGGCCGGCGTGCAGGTGATGTCTTCGGCCTGCGACCGGGCCAGCAGCTCCAGTACCAGCGGTACGTTCTCCCGCACCACGTTCAGCACCAGGTCGGTTCCCGGTGCGATGCCGTCGGCCACACCCATCCGCTGCAGACCGGCAGCCACTCGGCAGGCTTGCGCGTCGGTCAGCCGGGCGGTGACCGTGGAGGCGGCGAGGTGGCGCAGGTGCTCGAGGCGGCCGGCTTCGACGAGTCGGCCGTCCTTGACGATGGTGACCGCGTGGCAGAGTTTCTCCACCTCGCTGAGGATGTGGCTGGACAGCAACACGGTCCGGCCCGCTGCCACCGCGTCACGCACGCAACGGCGGAACAGTTCTTCCATCAGCGGGTCGAGCCCGGACGTCGGCTCATCAAGGATCAGCAGTTCGGTCGGGGCGGCGAACGCGGCCACCAGGATCACCTTCTGCCGGTTCCCCTTCGAGTAGGTGCTGATCGTCTTGCGGACGTCGAGGCCGAAATCGTCGGTGAGGCGTCGCTCGGCTGCCTCGTCGCGGGTGCCACGTAGCCCGGCGAGGGCGTCGAGGCACTGCCGGCCGGTGAGGTTGGGCCAGAGGTCGAGATCGCCGGGGACGTAGGAGACGCGACGGGTGACGGCGGCGGGGTCGCGGCCGGGGTCCCGGCCGAGGACCCGTACCCGGCCGGCACCGGCCCGATAGAGGCCAAGAAGGACGCGCAGGGTGGTGGTCTTGCCCGCGCCGTTGGGGCCGAGGAACCCGTGCACCTGGCCTCGTTCGACGAAGAGGTCGAGCCCGTCGACGGCGGCGAAGTGTCCGAAGCGTTTGACAAGCCCCTGCACCTCGATGGCGGCGGATGCGGTCATCAGTTGCGTGCCTCCTCGATGGCGGCGATGAACATGTCGGCGATGGCCCGGGCGAGACGGTCGTCGCCGTTGACGCGTACGTACAGTTGCGCCGCCCGGCAGGCCACGGCGGGGTCGAGTGAGGCGATCAGCTGCGGCAGCGCTGTGCCGAGCCGAGCCATTGCCGCCTCAACCGTTGCCGCGGCGACCTTCTCCACGTCGATGTCGCCGCCCGATCGGGCGGCAAGCGCGTGAAAACCGGCAAGGCTCTCCGCGAGCCGGGCCTCGTTGAGACCCTGATAGACGGCCTCGGCCTGCGGTGGCATGTCGCCGCGGTAGTAGGCGAGTTCCATGAAGTCACGCTCCTGGCGAATGGCCCTCTGGACTTTTTCGTCGGTGGCCCGCGCCGCCAGATCGTCGTAGAAGCCGGCCACGACAGCGGGCATCGGCGAGATCAGGTCGCCGCGCTGTGCCGCCTCGATCAGGCGTAGCGTCCGAGCCCGCTGGGCCGACAGTTCGGCGATCCCGTGATTGATGGCGTCGGCGGTGGCGATCAGATCCGCCAGGACGTTATCGGTGGGCCCGGACTGCTGGTCGAGCACGGTCGCGATCCGGGACAACGGCACGCCCGCCTGCACCAGCCAGCGGATCCGGCTCACCCGGGCGACGTGGCTCAGATCGTAGTTACGGCGTCCCTGTCGGGTCCCGGGCACCGGCACCAGCCCGATCTGGTGGTAATAGCGGATCGTGCGCACCGTGGTCCCGGTCAGGTCTGCGAGCTCCTTGACGAGCATGAGGTCAGTGTGGACTGTGACGTGACGTCACACGCAAGCCTTCGTAACCGAATGCATTAGGTCGGCACTCGACGGGCTCAGGCTGCGCCGTAGCCGCCGCCGGTCGCGGTCTGCCGGTCGTCCCAGACCCAGTCGATCGCGTTGACGACGGTGACCACGCCAGGCACCTGCCGGGTGACCTGACCGGCCGCGTCGGCCGTCGACGCGCGGTCGACACGGCCGGTGAGTGTGACGGCGCCGTCACTGACCTGTGCGTCGACTTCTCTCACGCTGTCGGCGAAATAGGGGGCGAGCATGCCGGTCAGCACGTCGTCACGGAGTTCGTCGTCCGGCCGCAGATGCGCTTTCAGCAGGTCACTGCGCGCGACGATGCCGAGCAGCCGACCGTGGTCGTCGATGACGGGCAGCCGCTTGACGTTCTCAGCGTCCATCAGCCGTGCCGCTGCGGCGATCGACATACCGGTGCGGGCGATCACCGGCGGGGCGCTCATCAGATCCGCGGCGGTGCCGACGGCGGCTTTCGCCCGTTCGTCACGCCGCCGCCGGCCGTCGAAGAGCCGCGGCTTCTCGTCCCCGGCATATTCGATCTTGCGGAGCAGGTCGGCTTCGGACACTACCCCAACCACCTGGACCGACTCGTTCACCACCGGCACCGCGCTGATCCGCCGCCCGATCAGAAGATCGACCACTTCACGGTAGGAAGCGCCCGGCTCCACGGTCACGACCGCTGTGGTCATCACGTCGTCGACTGTCCAGACCCGCATCACAATCCTCCTTGGCCGTGTCGCCGTGTCAGCGATCCGCTTCCCAGCCGGCGCCGAGCAGGCAGGTTCCGCAGCCGCGGCAGGCGCCATCGCCGTCCACGGAACCGTTGGCGCGCACGGTGTAGGGGCAGGGCGCGCCAGTCGGTGTGGCGTACCGGTGCACCTGTACGGCCGGCGGCGACGATGATGGAGCCTCTACACGTTGCGCGCTCATGTCGGTCCTCGCAGTCAGGTGAGAAACCAGCACACCCAGCGGTTCCTCGCTTCTTCGTCATAGCGGCGTTGCGGAGGGCAACCGCCGCCGCTTACGCGCCAGATGCTCCTCGACGCGTGCAAGCAAGGCTTGAACGTATTACCAGCATGAACCGGAACTGATCGGGTGGGCAGGGGCTACAGGACCACCGGGCTGGGACCTTCGGCCTGGTGTTCGTCAAGGGTTGTCAGAGCCCGCCAGGCGGCGGGCCAGGGCCTGC
This sequence comes from Actinoplanes sp. GCM10030250, assembly GCF_042666575.1. NCBI lineage: Bacteria > Bacillati > Actinomycetota > Actinomycetes > Micromonosporales > Micromonosporaceae > Actinoplanes > Actinoplanes sp. GCM10030250. The sequence goes on from NZ_JBHTDO010000010.1 coordinate 108,453, forward strand.
CACAGGTCGCGTGACAGCGAGACGTGCCGGTCGTCCATCTGGCGCAGCGCGGCCACGCCCACACCGCACAGGGTGCCCATCCCGGCGCCCACGCCGACGAGCACCGCCTCTGACAGCGCCACGATCAGCCACGGTGTAACGGCCAGCAGAACCAAACTCAGGCCGGTCAACTGCGACGGCTGCGCTGGCCAGGAACATCAGTGCCGTGAGATGGAGCGCAACAGTGGCCGCGCCGTCGTCTCCCACAGCGGGCAGGCGGGCGACAGCCACCTTCGGCCGAGCGCGCTGATCACCGGGAGAGTGCTGCCGGCTCGCCTGTCGCCAGCGGCGTGCTCACCGACGGGGACGTGGCGCGGCTGACGGGCGTGGCACGGCTCGCCGGCCCGATGACGAGCCGGTTGCCTCTGCCTTGAACCGACGGACAGGAACACGATTACAGTCATGCAGACCATGAGCCAGGCGGAGTGACCGTGACACATTCCGGTGAACCACACAGCGGCGCGCTGTCCGGCCGGCTGAACCGGCTCCGGGCCGGGGTCCTCGGCGCCAACGACGGCATCGTGTCTACGGCCGGCCTCGTCATCGGAGTAGCCGGAGCGACCCTGGCCAGCGGCCCTATCGCCACCGCCGGGTTCGCCGGCCTGGTGGCAGGCGCCGTATCCATGGCCTTGGGCGAGTACGTCTCAGTCAGCAGCCAACGCGACACCGAACGCGCTCTTCTCGCGAAGGAACGCACCGAACTCGACGAGTTCCCCGACCAGGAGCTCGACGAACTGACGGCGATGTATCAGGCGAAGGGACTCTCGCAGGCGACCGCACGTCAGGTAGCCGAGGAGCTGACCGCGCACGACGCCTTCGCCGCCCACGCGGACGTCGAATTGCGGATCGACCCTGACGGTCTGGCCAACCCGTGGCACGCGGCCGGCGCCTCGGCGCTCGCCTTCGCCGCCGGATCGCTGCTCCCACTGATCGCAATCCTGCTGTCGCCGCCGCACATACGGGTCACAGTCACCTTCGTCGTCGTTGTTGTCGCCCTCGCCGTGACCGGCGCGATCAGCGCCAAAATGGGCTCGGCGTCAATCGCTCGTGCGGTGGTGCGGCTGGTGGGTGGCGGCGCAGCAGCCATGGCTGTCACCTTCGGCATCGGAAAGCTGATCGGCGCCACCATAAGCTGACACGCCGCCGGACCGAATCGCCCCTCGCGGTTCGGTGCCGGGTGCGGCCGGCGGAGTCAGTCGCGGATCTCGACCACCTGTTCGGTCGGCAGGCGTGGTGTCCGCGCAGGAACAGGCCGTGCGGAATCGAACGTGCCCAGCCGCATGACCATATGCGGGAATCCGATGCCGCCCAGCAGTCGCCTCAGCTGATGACGGGTGGACGCAACCTCGACCGGGCCGCTCAACGGCAGTAGCGCAACGCCGTGCTCGGAGGCCGTCAGCCAGACCGCGCTGAGCGCCTCACCGGCGCGCAACCAGTCAACGGCCTCGTCACCCGGGCCGTAGAGCAGCGCGTAAGTGGCGGCGGTGTCGTGCCCGGAACCGGCCGCAAGAGTGCCGGACGCACCGAAGTCGCGTTCCGCGACGGTGGTCGGCGGCAACTCAGCGGGCAGGTTCGCATCGGGAATGCCCGTACCGGCGGCACGGCCACCACCCACCCACGTCGTCGACTCGGCCCGCAGCAGCTCGTCAGCATCTTCGGCCTTCTGGGCTTGCTCCACCAGCACGGCGAGTTCGATCACCTGGTCGCGGCCCAGCACATGCAGCCGGGCACCGGCTTGTTCGGCCGCTTTCACCAGCACGTCGAGGATGTCACCGGTGACCGCGTCGCCGGTGACCGTGCGCCGGTCGGTGTGCCGCACCGAGAGCTGCTCGAAGTGGCGGATCGCCGCCGGGTCGACCGCGACGCGTTCGCCGGGATGCACGACCGCGAGCGGGTCGGCGCCGACCCGCTCCACCCGGTGCTGCCGACCCTCCGCGGTCAAGGCGATCCTGGCGTGATGCAGGGCGGTTCCGCAGCTGATCAGCAGCATGTGCCGGTCCGGGTCCTGGAAGCGCAGCTGACGATCGGTCACCCGGTGCAGCTCCAGCCGGTCGCCGAACACGATCCACCGCCACGGCTGGGTGTTGTGGATCGACGGCGCGAACCTGGCGGCATTTGCCGCCCGCGCCAGCACGCTACGGACGTCGGCATCCTCTGTCATCGGTGTCCTTCCGTATTGATCCGACCGATCGCGGCATCCGGTCGACGACATCCACCGGATCATCTTTGTTGCCGGCGTTGCCAGACCGAAGACGAAAGCTCCAGGAGCCCAACAGCTCAGCGGAGCCCGGCAACGCTGCCAGATCATCATGCCGGTACGCGACGGCCTCGGGCGCGGCAAGGCCGATCCAGGGCAATCCGGCTCCCGGTGATCACGGCGGCGCATTGCCCGTCCTCGGTCGCAGACGGGCACACGCGCAGCTGATCCCACTGAGATCCTCAAGAGTCGGCCCTGCCGGTTTCCAGGACTTCACTCAGAGGCCGCCTTGGTGTGGCGGGGGCGGGCCGCCCGTATCCGACACGCAGGATCATCTGTGCCCAGATACCCTTCCGGGTGTCGGTCAGCTGCTCACGGATGGCGGGAATCTCGACGGGTTGGCTGATCGGGGTGGTGGCCAGGTTGTGCCACGTCGCCGTGAGCAGCACGCGTTGAAGAGCCTGCCCGGCGGTGAGCCAGGCGGCGGCGTCGTCGCCGGCGGTGGCCAGGACCATGATGCTCGGATAAGGCTCGAACGCCTCGGTGGGCCGGTTCAACTGCGGCTGCAGCAACCCGAAGTCTCGGATCGGCATGGTCTCCAATGCATCCCACGGCCCGATCGCTGTGGGCGGGACACCGTCGCGATGCGCGATGCGGTGGATGGTCCACCGGGCCAGTTCCGCCCGGTAGCCACCGGTGGCGCGTTGCCGGCGATCGGCTGCCTGCGACAGCGCGATGATCGCGTTGCGGCCGGCCGGGCTCGCCACCGTCAAGACGGCGGCCTCCTTGGTTGCTGCGGCGCTCAAGTGTTCGGTGACGTCAGCGGGGATGACGGTGCGCGCGAACGGATGCCGGTTAGTGTGCCGGTGCTCGATCGCGGCAGCGAGTTGCTCGATCGGGAGGTGGTGACAGGCGCGGGACCGGCGGAGGTCACCGTGGCGACGAGATCCGATTGACCGGAGTCCGGGAAGACGGTCAGGCGAGGAAGATGGCCGGCCTGGCGCAGCCGCAGGCGCAGGTTGAACACCGCGGCTCCCACGCTGATCATGAGCTCTCGCCCGGAGGGGTCGAGGACGGCCAGTTGCCGGGTGTGGTCGGCGTACACGTTGACGGCACCGTCGGCGATCCGGAACTTCCAGGGCTGGCTGTTGTGCAGCGACGGCGCCATGGTGGCAGCCTCGACGCAGTCCTCCAGCACGTGGCGGCCGGCAGGTACGGCCGGGTCAGAGCCTGCGATGTACTTACCCATTATCGCCTCTGCCCTCTCGTCATCGAAAAACGACGGTCTTCTCCCGAAGCCCTTCAATTCGGCATTGCGTGTTCGATAAATCTGAGTATTTGCCCCGACACGCCGCCGCGAGAGGGCCGACAGTCCCTGGAGGGCCGGCTCGAAAGGCCCGAGTTCTTGCTGAGATCAACGTTCTGGCGGTTTGATCCTTCAAGTGCGTGCGGCCGTCATGTCGCTCGAGAAAGGCGCGAGAAGAGCGATCGTTCTCGCTGCGCCAGCAATCGCGCCCGTGGGCCTGACAGCGGCGCGGATGCCAGCCACTGACCGAGCCCGACCCGACCGAGCAAGGAGGAGGCCACATGAGCACCAACGCCATCCAGGCCGTCATGGTGTGGCCCGCCGCCCCGGTCCGGAGGGTGATGGCCCATAGGGCATACGTTCGCCTCGATACGCCTCACCGTCACGGGTCTTTTCGGCCCTGACGACGTTCTCCGTCGGCGTCATAGGTTCGTCTCGAAAGCTACGGCCTCCTCCTCTGTTGGGAGCCGAGATGAACGTTTTCAGGAAGTTGCTGTGCGCGACAGGCCCGCATTCGGGGCGGTGGTCGGTCCGGGCGTTCGATGCGAGAGCATGCGCGTCTGTACCGCATGCGGAAAGACCAACGAGAGCATCTGCCACACCTGGCGCGAGTTCGCCTATGTCAATGCCGACCGGTGCGAACAGGTTCGCCACTGCGAGAGGTGCGGCACGACGGAGTCCGGGTCCGAGCATGATTGGGGTCCATGGCTATACGCGAACACGGAGTTCAACGCGCCGCAGGCCCACAAGTGCCGCCGGTGCCACGAGATCGAGAGGACCGGCTACACAGTCCGCTGACGCCGACGGGACGGCTCTTCTCCACACCACTGGCCAACGGCGGGACGTCGTGGCGATGATCAGCCACACCACCCTGCTCGCCGGAGTGGTGCAACGGCTGACGCGCCCCTTGCCTGGCTGCGGCTCGCGGTCAGCGCCGCCCTCTTCTCGGTGACTGTTTTGAGGTGCGTGGCCCGACACCGCCTCAGCAGACTCCGTCCCAGCCGCATTGCTCTCGCCGGTGGCGCTTGCCGTTGGTCGCCGGTGCGGTACAGCGATGCCTGTCGCAGGCCTCGCCCGTATGGATCAACGAGACGTCATCATCGCCGGACGGCAATCGAGACCGTTCCGCTACGGCGGCCCCGGGAAGCTCCGGAGCCGCCGTCTGGCAGCGATGGCTGCTACGGCTCTGTGCGCTCCAGCGACCAGTCACGAACCTCAGGCATGTCCTCCAGGTGCTCGACGACGTACGCCTCGTGGCGCCGGAGCTGCGCCTCGCACCATGCCTTGAGGTCGGCGGCGCCGCGCGGCAGGCGGTGGGCGTTGTTGATGGCGTCCATCACCAGGTGATAACGCGACGCCCGGTTACGCACCATCATGTCGAACGGGGTGGTCGTGGTGCCCTGCTCGATGAAGCCGCGCACCCGGAACCGGTCGGCGTCCGGCCGGCCGTGCACCAGTTGGTGGATCGCGCCCGGGTAGCCGTGGAAGGGGAAGACGACGTCTACCGTGTCGGTGAACAGCTCGGTGAACTGGGTCCCGCTCATGCCGTGCGGGTGGTCCTTCGGCCGTGGCAGCGTCATCAGGTCGACCACGTTGACGACGCGGACCTTGAAGCCGGGAAGCCGTTCGCGCAGGATCTGCGCCGCGGCGACGGTTTCCATGGTGACGATGTCGCCGGCGCACGCAAGGACGATGTCCGGGTCGCTGTTGCCGTCGTCGGTGCCGGCCCACTCCCAGATCCCGGCGCCGCGGGCACAGTGCTCGATCGCCTCGTCCATTGTCAGGTACTGCAGCTGCGGCTGCTTGTCGATGACGATCAGGTTGATGTACGACTTCGACCGGAAGCAGTGGTCCGCGACCGAGAGCAGGGTGTTCGCGTCCGGCGGCAGGTAGACCCGGGCGATGTCGCCGCGCTGGGTCAGCACCACCTGGATCAGGCCGGGTCCCTGGTGGGAGAAGCCGTTGTGGTCGTTGCGCCAGGCGGTGGAGGTGAGCAGCACGTTGAGGCTCGGCACCTTCGCGCGCCACGGCAGGTGTTGCGCCTCCTGCAGCCACTTGCCGTGCTGCACCGTCTGCGACGCGCTGACCATGGCGAACGCCTCGTAGGTGGCGAACATGCCGTGCCGGCCGGTGAGGTTGTAACCCTCCAGCCAGCCGTGGCAGTTGTGCTCGGAAAGCACCTCCATCACCCGGCCGTCGCGGCTGATCGCAACGTCGCCCGGCATCACGCGCTCCATGAACGCGCGATCGGACACCTCGAAGACCGCACCCAGGCGGTTGCTGTTGGTCTCGTCCGGGCAGAACAACCGGAACCGGTCAGGGTTGCCTGCGTAGATGTCGCGCATCAACTCGCCGAGGCGGCGGGTCGACTCGGCCCGCTCAGTGGCCGGCGCGGCGACTTCGACGGCGTAGCCGCGGAAGTCAGGAAGGTCCAGGTCGCGGGTCAGGACGCCGCCGTTGGCGTGCGGTGAGGCGCTCATCCGCAGGTCGCCTTCCGGCGCCTGCTCGCGGAGCACGTCGGCGGGCGCTCCGGCCGCGTCGAACAACTCCTCGGGACGGTACGACCTGAGCCACTGCTCGAGGATCGCCAGGTGCTCGGGGTTGTCCCGGACACCGGAAAGCGGCACCTGGTGCGACCGCCATGTGCCGGTGACTCTGACTCCGTCGACCTCGGCCGGTCCGGTCCAGCCTTTCGGCGAACGAAGGACGATCAGCGGCCAGGCCGGACGGGTGCCGTCCCACTCGCCGTTGCGGGCGCAAGTCTGGATCTCGCGGATGCGCCCCCACGCCTGCGCGAGGGCTGCAGCGAACCGGAAATGCATGCCGGGCAGGTCGTCCCCGGAGACTTCGATGACGTCGTAGCCGTGACCGCGCAGCAGTTCTTGCACCTCGTCGGCATGCTTGCGGGCCAGCACGGTGGGGCCCGCGATCTTGGCGCCGTTGAGGTGCAGGATCGGCAGCACCGCACCGTCGCGCGCCGGGTTGATGAACGAGACACCCTTCCACGAGCCTTCGAGGGGGCCTGTCTCGGCCTCACCGTCGCCGACCACTGCGATCGCCAGCAGATCGGGGTTGTCCATCACCGCACCGAACGCGTGCACCAGCACGTAGCCGAGCTCGCCGCCCTCGTGGATCGAGCCGGGTGTGGTGACAGAGACGTGGCTGGGGATACCGCCAGGGCTGGAGAACTGGCGGAACAACTTCCCCATGCCCTCTTCGTCTCGGCTGACCTGCGGATAGATCTCCGAGTACGTGCCTTCCAGGTAGCCGGCGGCGACCAGCGCGGGACCACCGTGGCCCGGCCCGGCCAGGTATATGGCCTGCTGGCCGGTGTGCCGGATCAACCGTGATACGTGGGCGTAGATCAGCGACAGGCCGGGACTGGTCCCCCAATGCCCGAGCAGCCGGGGCTTGATGTGCTCGGCGGTCAGCGGCTCGCGCAGCAACGGATTGGCCTTGAGGTAGATCTGGCCGATGGTGAGATAGTTGGCGGCCCGCCACCAGGCGTCGAGGCGAGCGAGGTCGGCCTCGTCGGGTTCGGCGAGGGTCTGCAGCAAGTCGGACACAACCGCGGTCACGGCGATTCCTTCCCGGATCTTCGTCGTCGGGTCGACCGTATGGCGGGGGACGCCTTCTCCCGTAGGGCCGGAAGCCGGGGCTGATGGGACCTTCGGCCCTGTCAGGCGGGACTGACGGAACGAGTCAGCGTGGGGCCGGAGCGTGGGACGTGCGCCGCGGTACATCAAATCCGCGATCAGCGTCCACTACTCCGCCGGGTAGGCGTAGAGCTCGATCAGCCGATGCCGCGCGGACTGCAGCCGGGCAGTCACGACGTCCAGCATGCGACCGGTCAGTTCACGTCCCAGATCGGCGTCCTCGGCGATCAGCTTGCGCACTCGCTCGGCGTCGAACTCAACGGCATGGACGTCTTCGGCGACGACGGCGCCGAAGCGCCACCGGTATGGCGGCCGCATCCACGACCGTCCGACAGGCGAGCCGGGTCCGACACGTTCAACGACGATGTCGCCCCGGCCCGGTACGTAGAAGTCGACCGCGACCGTCCCGGAGTGCAGCAGCCAGAACCGGTCGGCGTTCCCGTCCTCGCGGCACAGCCGATGCCCGGGGCCGAAAAACACCGGCTGTCCGGTCAGAGCGAGCCGGTGAAGCCAGCCCGCAGGCAGGTCGGCGACGAAATCGTGCATGGCGAGCAGGTCGAAGACGCTCAACGAGGGCATGGCGCGCTCCAGTGATGGGCGCGGAGCCCCGGTGGCGGCCGGGCCCGCGCGACAAGTCAGGTGATGGAGAAGACCTCGGCGCCGGTGGTGTCGGTGCCGAGAGGTCAGGCCGTGACGGGGTCCGCCGACCTGCCGATCCGCTCGGCTCGCTCTTTGATGCCGTGTAACATCCGGCGTTCCATGATCAAACTTCCGGGCGCCATCACCACGTCGTAGACCAGCCGGGCAGCCCGGCCCGTGCCCGGCGGGGAGATGCGGTTGCGGCTGATCAGCCTGGTCGCGCCCCGATCCGGCCGCGTCTCGAAGATCCAAACCCAGGCGCCGTCGTCGGATCGGAAGGCGAGCGTCCGCTCCGGTTCGCAGATCTCGACCCGCATGGCGGGCCCTTCGGACCCCAGCGGCAGAGTATCGCCGACGGCGAGCTGCTGGAACTGCGGCAGGATCGCGTCGGCGCTGTGCATGCTCAGCCCGAAGAGATTCTCGATCCAGTCGTACGTGTAGGCCCCGCCACGGCCGCTGCCCATCTGCACCAGCCACGGCCAGACCGCCGACGGCTCCGCGTCTATCGTGATCGCCCGGGTGGAGACCAGTCCGGCATCCGGCAGCAGGTCGTCGCCGGGCAGGGTCCCGGTTATCTCCTCGGGCGTGGCGCCCCAGGTGACATACCGCCGGCGGGCCCACGGCGACACGGCCACGGCCAACCCGGCGCCGATCAGGAGCATTGGGGCCCTCATCGCGACAGCACCGCTTTCAGCACGCCACAGCACGCCGGGTCGGTGCCGAAGATGGCGAGGGCATCGACTTCAATGATCGCGTCCCGCGGAGCATGGGCCCACGGGTCGGGGATCTCCGTCGGGGATCGGACGCCAGGCTCACCGTACACACGCCCCTTCATCACCGAACTCCTTTCCGTGTCGTTGCCTCCATGCTCGGCCTGCTACGGGCCGCCGAGTAGGGACGTCTGGCCCTACTGAGAGGGTCCTCGGCCGTCATGTCGGCAGCCCTCCCGGCAGGTCGCTCGGCCCTACTGACGGCTGCCGCGAAGGACGACGCTCGATGCAGCAGAGATCAAAGGAGTTCCGTCATGCGTGCCGCCGTGGTCACCAGTTTCGACCAGCCGCTGGAAGTCAAGGAGGTGCCGGTCCCCGAGCCGGGCGCCGGTCAGGTCCGGGTCCGGATCGAGGCCAGCGGCCTCTGCCACACCGACATCCACGCCGCCCGTGGCGACTGGCCGGTCAAACCCGTTCTGCCGTTCGTCCCCGGTCACGAGGGTGTGGGCATCGTCGAGAAGGCCGGATCGGGCGTGACCCAGCACAAGATCGGCGACCGGGTCGCGATCCCGTGGCTGGGGTACGCCTGCGGCTCGTGCGAATACTGCATCACCGGCTGGGAGACGCTGTGCGAGGCGCAGCTCAACACCGGCTACGCGATCGACGGTGGGCACGCCGAGTACCTGATCGCCGACGCCCGATTCGCCGTCGCGGTGCCGGCCGGTCTCGACCCGGCCGAGGCGGCGCCGCTGACCTGCGCCGGCGTCACCACCTACAAGGCGGTCAAGGTCGGCGGCGTCACGCCCGGCGACCGGGTGGCCATCTTCGGGATCGGCGGGCTCGGCCACCTCGCTCAGCAGTACGCACAGATCTTCGGCGGCGAGACGATCGCGGTCGACGTCACCGACGAGAAGCTGGCTCTTGCGAAGCAGCTCGGCGCGGCACACACCGTCAACGCTGCGACCACCGACCCGGTCGCCGCGATCGAGGCGCTCGGCGGGGCCGACGTCGCCGTCGTGCTCGCGGCCGACCCCAGGGTGCTCGAACAGGCGCACGCCTCGCTGCGCCGCGGCGGCCGGCTAATCCTGGTCTCGCTGCCCAAGGACAACGCCATGTCCCTGCCGATCTTCCAGACCGTCCTCAAGGGCATCCGGGTCATCGGCAGTATCGTCGGCACCCGCGCCGACCTCGCCGAGGTCTTCCGGCTGCACGCCGTCGGCCGCACCCGGGTCTTCTACGAGACCCGAGCGCTCGAGCAGATCAACGACGCCATCGAGGAGGTGCTCGCCGGCCGCGTCCCGGCCCGCCTCGTGCTGCTGCCGTAGACCACACCACAGGGCCGACGAGATCGCGCCCGCACCCGGAGGTCCCGGACGGTTCCGACCGTCCGGGACCTCCGGCCCTGACCGCCGGGTCAACGATCGGCAAGGCTGTAAGGAGAAGAAGGAGGGGCCATGGCCACCACATCCCACGACGCCTGGCGCGGCTACCGCGGCACCGGCTGGCGCGAGACGATCGACGTCGGCGGCTTCATCCACGACAACATCGAGCCGTACGCCGGCGGACCGGAGTTCCTCGCCGGACCCACGCACCGCACCGAGCGGATCTGGCGGCAACTGCGGCGCATGTTCGTCGAGGAGCGCCGGCGTGGGATCTACGACGTGGACACGCACACCCCCTCCACGATCACTTCGCACGAGCCGGGCTACCTCGACCGCGACCACGAGCTGATCGTGGGACTGCAGACCAGTGCGCCGCTGCGCCGGGCCATCATGCCCAACGGCGGCCTGCGCATGGTGCAGGCCGGGCTCGCGGCGTACGGCTTCAGCCTCGACCCCACGGTGAAGGCGATCTTCAGCCAGTACCGCAAGACGCACAACGACGGCGTCTTCGACGCCTACCCGGCCGACGTCAAGGCGGCGCGACGCTCACACATCATCACCGGCTTGCCCGACGCGTACGGCCGCGGCCGGATCATCGGCGACTACCGCCGGGTCGCTCTCTACGGGGTCGACCGGCTCATCACCGAGCGGCAAGCCGCCAGGTCCTCGCTGGACGCCCGGCTGTCGTCCCCCGATGTCATCCGCGACCGCGAGGAACTGGCCGAGCAGATCCGCGCACTGGAGGAACTGCGGTTGATGGCCGACCGGTACGGCCACGACATCTCCGGTCCGGCCACCACCGGCCGCGAGGCGATCCAGTGGCTCTACTTCGCCTACCTGGCCGCCACGAAGGAGCAGAACGGCGCCGCGATGTCGCTCGGCCGGACCGCGTCGTTCGTCGACGTCTACCTGCAGCGTGACATCGCCGAGGGCACGCTGACCGAGCAGCAGGCGCAGGAGCTGGTCGACGACTTCGTGATCAAGCTGCGAATCATCCGTTTCCTGCGCACCCCGGAGTACGACCAGCTGTTCTCCGGCGACCCCACCTGGGTCACCGAGTCGCTCGGCGGCCTCGACTGCGACGGCCGGCCGCTGGTCACCCGCACCAGCTTCCGCTACCTGCAGACCCTCTACAACCTCGGGCCCGCCCCGGAGCCCAACCTCACTGTCCTGTGGTCGCCGGCCCTGCCCGAGGGCTTCAAGCGGTTCTGCGCACAGGTATCGATGGACACCAGCGCCATCCAGTACGAGAACGACGACCTGATTCGGCCCGCCTACAGCGACGACACCGCGATCGCCTGCTGCGTGTCGGCCATGCGGGTCGGCAAGGACATGCAGTTCTTCGGCGCCCGCGCCAACCTCGCCAAGGCCCTGCTGTACGCGATCAACGGCGGCCGCGACGAGATGACCGGCGAACAGGTGGCCCCGCCGGCCGAACCGATCAGCGAGGACGTGCTGGACTACGACCAGGTGCTGGCCGCGTACGACCGAACGCTGGACTGGCTCGCCGAGACGTACGTGGACGCGCTCAACGTCATCCACTACATGCACGACAAATATGCCTACGAGCGGCTCGAGATGGCCCTGCACGACTACCCGGTGCACCGGTTCCTGGCCACCGGCATCGCCGGCCTGTCGGTGGCCGCCGACAGCCTCTCAGCGATCAAGCACGCCCAGGTCAAGGCCCTGCGGGACGAGACCGGCCTGGTTGTCGACTACACCGTCGACGGGGACTTCCCGACCTTCGGCAACAACGACGATCGCGTCGACGCGATCGCCGTGGATCTGGTCGAACGGTTCATGGACAAGATCCGCCGGCAGCCCACCTACCGCGACGCCGAACCCAGCCTGTCCGTGCTGACCATCACGTCCAACGTCGTCTACGGCAAGAAGACCGGCAACACCCCCGACGGCCGACGCGCCGGGGAGCCGTTCGCACCCGGCGCCAACCCGATGAACGGCCGCGACAAGCACGGCATGGTCGCCGCGGCCCTCTCGGTCGCGAAGCTGCCCTACCGCGCGGCCCGGGACGGTATCTCGCTGACCATCACAGTCACGCCGGACGGTCTCGGACACTCCCGCGATGAGCGGATCGGCAACCTGGCCGGTGTCCTGGACGGCTACACCGACGGCGGCGGCTTCCACATGAACGTCAACGTGCTCGACCGGGCCACGCTCGAGGACGCCGTGGAGCACCCGGAGAAGTACCCGCAGCTCACCATCCGGGTCTCCGGGTACGCGGTGAACTTCGTCAAGCTCACCGCCGACCAGCAGCGCGACGTCATCTCCCGCACCTTTCACGGGACGCTGTGATGACCGACCTCATCACGGCGGCACCCGCCGTGACCGGCTCCGTCCACTCCTTCGACCTATCGACCGGAGTGGACGGGCCGGGCACCCGCTTCGTCGCCTTCCTCGCGGGCTGTCCGCTGCGTTGCCCGTACTGCCACAGCCCGGACACCCAGTACCGGCGCTACGGCCGGCCGACCACTGCCGACGACCTGCTGCTGGAGATCCGCCGCTACGAGCGCTTCCTCAAAATCGCCGGTGGCGGAGTGACGATCAGCGGCGGCGAACCGCTGCAACAGCCGGCCTTCACCCGTGAAGTACTGCGCCGGTGCAAGGACATGCACCTGCACACCGCCCTGGACACCAGCGGCTTCCTCGGCGACCGCGCCGACGACGCCCTGCTCGACGCCACCGACCTGGTACTGCTCGACATCAAGTCCGGCGACCCGGCCACGTACCGGAAAGTGACCGGGACCGGCCGGCTCGCGCCCACCGTGCGTTTCGCCCACCGCCTCGCCGACCGCGGCATGCCGATCTGGGTACGGTTCGTGCTGGTGCCCGGCCTCACCGACGGCCCGGCGAACGTGGACGCCGTCGCCGCCGTCGCGGCAGGCGTGCCCACCGTCGAACGCGTCGAGGTGCTGCCGTTCCACCGCCTCGGCGCACCGAAGTACGCCGCCCTCGGGCTGCCTTTCCCACTCGCCGATACACCGGCACCGGACGAGGCTTTGCTCCGGCGAGTGCACGACCAGTTCCGCGCCCACGGCCTGACGGTGTATTGAGGGCGGACGGTCAACGGCACGCCGAGGCACCTTGGTGCACTGCCGGGCGGGCCTGTCCCAGATCGATCACCTCGTCCACCCGGGCGGTGATGTCGGCGCGGTGGGAGATCACCAGGACGCTGCGATCGCCGGCGGCGGCAAGTACGTCGTCGAGCAGCGCGGCGGCGTTCTCGTCGTCCAAGTGCTCGGTGGGCTCGTCCAGGATGAGTACCCGAAAGCCGGCCAGCAGCGCCCTGGCCAGGGCGAGCCGGCGACGTTGCCCGCCGGACAACGCCCGGCCGTGCTCACCGACCAGCGTCTCCAGCCCGTCGGGCAGGGTGTCGACCCAGCCCAGCAGCCGCGCCTCGGACAGGGCTGCCCGCAACTGGTCATCGGTGGCGTCCGGGCGGGCGACCCGCAGGTTCGCCGCGATGGTGGTGTCGAACAGGTAGGCGTCCTCGGGCAGGTAACCGACGACTCGCCGGACCCGCTCCGGCTCAAGAAGGCGCAGATCGATGCCGTCCAGAGTCACCCGGCCCGCGCTCGGGTCGAGGAACCGGACCAGCAGCGCCGCAACCGTGCTCTTGCCGCAGCCGCTCGGGCCGACCAGCGCCACCCGGGCACCGGGCCGCAGCTCGAGATCGACGTCGTACAGCACGGTGCCGCCCGGCGTCCAGGCGGCACTGACCGCCTCCAACCGCAGCGTGTCCGGGCCGTCCGGGACATCGACCGGCGCTTGCGGGGCAATGACAGGCACCGGTGTGGAGAGCACGTCAGCGAGCCGTCGCAGCGATCCCCTTGCGGCGGCGAACTGCTGCGCCGCGGCGGGCAGGCCGGCGGCCGTTTCGAACACCGCGAGCGGGGTCAGCACCACTACGGCGAGCAACTCGCCGGGGAGGGCGCCGGAGCGTACCGCGACCGCGCCGGCGGCCAGCCCCACGAGCAGGCAGACGCCGGTGGCCAGCGCGGTGACGGCCGCGGACAGGCCGGCCATCGCGGTGGAGCGCTGCTGCGCCCGGCGCAGTCGCGCGTCGGCGTCGGCGAGCAGGGCGAGGCGAGCATCGACAGCACCGTAGACCAGCAGGTCGGGCAAGCCGTGCATCAGGTCAACCGTTCCGGTGGCAAGCTCGGCGCGCAGGGGCGCCAGTCGCCCGTCGGCGCGGCGGGCAGCCCGGGCCTGCAGCACCGGCACGACCGCACCGACGAGCAGCAGGCCGCCGGCGACTGCCAGCCCGGCGGGGGCCGAGTACGCGCTGACCAGCAACACCGAGCCGATTCCGACGAGCGTGGCGACGGCGTACGGCAACAGCACCCGGGTCAGCATGTCCAGCACGGCATCGACGTCGGCAGCCAGGCGCTGGGCAAGATCGGCGCGGCGGTACCCGGCGAGCCCGGCCGGGGCCAGGTCGGCGAGCCGGGAGAAGACGCGCGCCCGGAGGCGGCCGAGGACGCGCAGGGCGGCGTCGTGGCCGGCCAGGCGCTCGGCGTAGCGAAGGACGCCGCGGGTCAGGCCGAATGCGCGGACCGCCACGATCGCGACCATCAGATGCAGTACCGGTGGGTGCAGGGCGGCGCGGGAGATCAGCCAGGCGGAGACGGCCATGAGACCGACCGCGGCACCGGCCGCGCCGGCCCCGGCGAGCACCGCGAGCACCAGTCCGCCGGTGGCGGGGGCGGCCGCGGTGCGCAGCAGACGCACCCAGCTCATCAGGCACCCACCGGCTGCCGGGCCAGGTCGACGACCCGGCCGGCCAGGGCGATCAGCTCAGGGCGGTGCGCGGCCATGATGACCGTACGGCCGTGGGCGAGCCGCCGGATCGCGGCCATGACCTCGTCGGCGGTGTCTGTGTCGAGGTTCGCGGTGGGCTCGTCCAGCAGGACGATCGGTGCGTCGCGCACCAGGGCGCGGGCCAGCGCGATGCGTTGCCGCTGCCCTGCCGAGAGCCCGGCGCCGTCGTCGCCGAGCGCGGTCCCGTAGCCGTCAGGCAGCGCGGCGATGAATCGGTCCGCCCCGGCCCGCCGTGCCGCGATGACCACCTCCGGGCTCGAGGCCACAGGCGCGGTCCCGGTGAAGCAGTGGGCGAAGGCGGTCGGCGGTTCGGGTGGCGCGGCCATGTCCCGGCCAAGGGCGATGTTGTCGCGGACGGTACCCGCGAACAGGTACGGCCGCTGCGGCACCCACGCGATCCGGGAACGCCAGTCCCCGGGGTCGACGGTCGCCAGATCGATGCCGCCAACAGTGACCCGGCCGCTGTCCGGAGCGACGAAGCCGAGCAGGACGTTGAGTGCTGTGGACTTGCCGCATCCGCTGGGCCCGGTCACCGCTACGATCTCGCCCGGCTCGATCGTCGCGGTGAGGCGCAGTGCGTCGCGGTCGCGGTAGCGGACCACCACGTCGTCGAAGACGATCCTCCCGGTCGGCGCGGGCGCCGATCCGTTTGTGGGTACCGGGGTCTCGAGGATGGTGAACGCCTCCTCCGCGGCTGCCAGTCCTTCGGCGCTGGCGTGGTAGTGCGCGCCCACTTGCCGCAGCGGCAGGTAGGCCTCCGGCGCCAGGATCAGCACGAGCAGCGCGGTGGTCAGATCGAGGTGACCGGAGACCAGGCGCAGGCCGATGCCGACCGCGACCAGCGCCACCGACAGGGTGGCCAGCAGCTCCAGGACCAGCGAGGACAGGAAGGCGATCCGCAGTGTCCGCATGGTGAGGCGGCGCTGCTCGGCGCTGATCCGCCGGATCGTGGCCGCCTGTGCCCCGGCGCGGCCGAAGATCTTGAGTGTGGTGAGGCCGGCGACCACGTCGAGGAAGTGGTGCGACAGGCGGGTCAGCAGGCGGAACTGGCGGCGGTTGGCGGCCTCGGTGTGCAGGCCAACGAGCGCCATGAACACCGGGATGAGCGGCAGGGTCAGGGCAATGGTCACGGCGGCGATCAGGTCGGCCGGAAGCAACCGGGCCAGCACGACCGCCGGGACCAGTGCGGCGAGCACGAGCTGCGGCAGGTAACGGGCGAAGTACGCGTCGAGAGCGTCGAGTCCTCGGGTGATCAGTGTGGTGACCGCACCGGTGTCTCCCCCGCGAGCCGGCCCGAGGGCGACGAGATGGGCGAGCAGGCGGCCGCGCAGTTCGCTCTTGACGGCGGCGGACGAGCGCGCGGCGACGGCTTCCTGCGCCCACGCGACGGCGGCCCGCCCGGCGACCACCGCGGCCAGCGCGACCACCGTCGGCGTCAGCGTACGCACGTCGGCGCCGTCGAGGAACACGGCCGTGATGCCGTGCGCCAGCAGGGTGGCCTGGGCGACGATCAGCGCGGCGAGCACCAACCCGAGGGCGACGGTCGCGGCGAGGTAGGTGCGGGTGCCGCGGGCGTACCGCAGCAGCCGCGGGTCCAAGGGCTTCACACCGGGATCCGTTCGAGGGTCAGGCGCTTGCGGAACACCCAGTAGGTCCAGCCCTGGTAAACGAGGACGACGGGGGTGAAAGCGACCGCCACCCAGGTCATCACCTTGAGCGTGTACGGCGTCGACGAGGCGTTGTCGACGGTGAGGCTGTTCGCTGCCGCGATGCTGGACGGCATGACGTCCGGGAAGAGCGTCACGAACAGGCCGAAGACGGCGAGCACGAGGGTGGCCCCGGTGGCCAGGAACGCCCAGCCTTCGCGGCGCAGCCGGGTGGCGAAGGCCGCGCCGGCCAGGGCGAGCGCCGCAGCGGCGAAGATCAGCCACCCGGTGACGTCGTGGTGGGTGCCCGCGGTCCAGGCCAGAAAACCGCCGGCGACCAGGATCGCCGGTAGCGACAGCCGCTCAGCGAGCCGGCCGGCCCGTTCCCGCATCTCGCCGCCGGTCTTCAAGGCCAGGAACACCGCGCCGTGCAGCACGAACAGCGTCAGGGTGGTCAGGCCACCGAGCAACGCGTACGGGTTGAGCAGCTCGAAGAAGCCGCCGACGTACTCATGGTTCGCGTCCAGGCGTACGCCACGCACGATGTTGCCGAAGGCGACGCCCCAGAGGATCGCCGGCACCAGGCTGCCGCCGATGATGCAGAGGTCCCAACGATGCCGCCAGGTGTCGTCGTCGCGCTTGCCGCGGTACTCGAAGGCGACCCCGCGCACGATCAGCGCGACCAGGATGAGCAGCAGCGGCAGGTAGAACCCGGAGAACAGGGTGGCGTACCACTCCGGGAAGGCGGCGAAGGTGGCGCCGCCGGCAACCAGCAGCCACACCTCGTTGCCGTCCCAGACCGGGCCGATGGTGTTGATCAACAGGCGGCGCTCCCGGTTGTCTCGGGCCAGCACCGGCAGCAGTATGCCGACGCCGAAGTCGAAGCCTTCCAACAGGAAGTAGCCGGCCCAGAGGATCGCGATGAGGGCGAACCAGACGGTAGTGAGTTCCATGACGGCCTCTCAGTACGCGAACGCCAGCGGACGGTCTGCGGGCTCGTTGTCCGCCTCGGGCGAGATGTCCGGCGCACCGGCGCGGGCGTACCGGACGAACAGGCCCACCTCTACCACCGCGAGGACGCCGTAGAGCAGGGTGAGCACGATCAGCGAAGTGGCGACCTCACCGGCACTCACCGACGGCGAGACACTGTCGGCGGTCTTGAAGACGCCGAAGACGGTCCATGGTTGGCGACCCATCTCGGTGAAGATCCACCCGAAGGAGTTGGCGGCCAGTGGCATGCCGATCGAGGCGATCGACGCGAACCAGAGCCACCGGCTGGTGGGCGCCCGGCCGCGGCGGGTCGCCCACAGGGCGGCGAGCGCGACGAGCATGGCGAGCCCACCGAAGCCGATCATCAGGCGGAACGACCAATACGTGACTGGCACGTACGGCGTGTAGTCGCCGGGGCCGTACTTCTCGGCGTACTCGGCCTGGAGATTGTTGATGCCCTCAACCTCGCCGCTCGGGCTGCCGGTGGCCATGAAGGACAACAGCGAGGGAATGCGGACGCTGGCGACCTCCTCGCGGCCGTCCAGCGAACCGATGGTGAACAGCGAGAAGCTCGCCGGCTTCGAGGTGTCGTAGAGCGCCTCGGCGGCGGCCATCTTCATCGGCTGCTGCTCGGTCATGATCCGGGCCTGCAGATCACCGGTGATCAGCACGCCGACGCCGGCGATCAGCACCACCCACGCACCGAGCTTGAGGCCCGGCCGGAAGACGTCCTCCTGATTACGGCGCTTGAGATGCCACGCGCTCACCGCCAGCAGCACCGCACCGGCGGTCAGGAAGCACGCCGTGACCGTGTGCGGGAAGGTGACCAGCGTCGTCGAGTTGGTCAGCACCGCCCCGATGCTGTGCAGCTCGGCCCGGCCGGTCACGGTGTTCACCTCGTAGCCGACCGGGTGCTGCATCCACGAATTGGCGGCAAGGATGAAATACGCCGACAGCAGTGTCCCGATCGAGGCGAGCCAGATGGTCGCCAGGTGGAGCTTCTTCGGCAGCCGGTCCCAACCGAAGATCCACAGGCCGAGGAAAGTGGACTCGAGGAAGAAGGCCAGCAGCCCTTCGATCGCCAACGGTGCGCCGAAGATGTCCCCGACGAAGCGGGAGTAGTCGCTCCAGTTCATCCCGAACTGGAACTCCTGCACGATGCCGGTGACCACACCCATCGCAAAGTTGATCAGAAACAGCTTGCCCCAGAACTTGGTGGCGCGCAGGTAGTGCTCCTTGCCGGTGCGCACCCAGGCGGTCTGCAGGCCGGCCACCAGGGCCGACATCCCGATCGTGATCGGCACGAACAGGAAGTGGTAAACGGTGGTGATCCCGAACTGCCATCGGGCCAGGTCGAGCGCGTCCACGGGCGGGTCCTTTCGACAGGTACCCGCCGAGTCTTTCGATCATCGCGCACGATGCTCAGGGCCGAAAGTCCCGACCCGTCCGTGCCCTGTCCCTTTTCGAACAGACGGCACCGCCGGAGGACCGGCCAGCCCGTTACACCGAACCGCCCGAGGCACGCCGCCGAGCCCGGACAGAGCCGTCGGTACGGGAATCGTGAGAAGGCATGAGCACTTCGGACAGGGGCCGCCGCGGTGTCCCTTCGGTAGTACGCCCGTAGCCCACCCGCAACACCATCTGCGCGAACAATCCGGAGCCGGGCTCGATGAGCAACCAGCGGACAGCCGGTACCTCGACGGGTTGGCTGATCGGCATCGTCGCCAGGTCCTGCCAGGTCGCGGTGAGAAGCACCCGCTGCAGGGCCTGTCCGGCGCGCACCCAATCCACGGGCCGATCGCTCGCGGTGGTAAGAACCAGGACCGTCGGGTACGGCTCGAACGGCTCGCCGTTCTGATGCTGTGCCGACACCTCGGTGAAGTCGCGCACAGGCACGGATTCCAGCGCGTCCCAGGGGCCGGCCGCTCGCGGTGGAACACCGTCGTTGCGTACGCGATCACCGGTCCAGCGGGCGAACTCGTCGCGGTAGCCGGGTCGCCGGCGCAGCCGTTGGTCCGCATGGCGGGCCAGGCGGAGAACGGCATCGCGGCCGGCTGGGTTGGCCACAGCCAGCACGGCACCCTCACGACGAGCGGCGTCGCGCAGCCGATCAAGTGCCTCACGGGGAACGGGTATCTGTGCGAAGGGCCACCGATTGGTGTGCCGGTGCGGGACGGCGGCGGCCAGCGCTTCCGCCGCAGCAGTGACCGGGGCGGGGCGGTTGGCGGTCACGCGCGCTACGAGATCGGGTTCGCCAGGCTCGGGAAACAGCGTGTAGTCGCAGCGATAGCCGTTGCTCCGGATCGCCAGGCGCAGGGTGAACACGGCCGCGCCCACGCTGATCAGCTGTTCACGGCCTTCCTCGTCCAGCACGCGCAGGTGGCGCGACGAGTCGGCGTACACATCGACGCGGCCGCCCCGCACCCGGAACTTCCACGGCTGGCTGTTGTGCACCGACGGCGCAGCCGTCGCGGTGCGCACGCAGTCGAGGAGGATCTCCCGAACCGGGGGTGTGATCGTGGTGGTCATCGTTTCTCCTCGCAGCGCCGGGTCGAGGGCCGCGCGGCCGGCTCCTGAGGGGGCAGACGCGGAACCGGCCGCACCGGGAGCCGCCGTCTCAGGCCTTCGCCCGGAACCGGTGGGGCTCACTCTCAGCCTGTCGCGGCACGCGCGCCGTTCCCAGTGCCGTTGGACCCGGTCATGGAGGCCGTGGCCGCCCCATGCGACGACATCGGCGAGGAGGGCGGAACCAACACCGTCGGACACGTCCTCCGCACACCCGCGGAGGCTGCCCGCGCGCTGCAGAGCAGCTCGGCGAAGCTGCCGCTCCGGCCGATCCCGGCCACCATGAGGCGACCGCGCCGAAGGGCGCGTTCGATGGTGTACGCCATCTCGAAGTCGTTGACGACGAGCCGCTCGACAACCACGCCGGGAAACCGCTCGGTCCAGCCGGCCAAAGCTGCGGTCAGCGCCTTCTCCGCACCCGCCCGTTCCTCGCCGTACGCTCCTGGTGGAACGGCCAGGGGAATCCCTTCTGCGGCGCCGGGCCTCGTCCACATGTGAATCGCGACAAGCGGGGCGTTCACCAGCGCGGCACGCGCGAAAGCGTATCCAAGGGTGGCGTTGCCCTCCGGCCGGGCCGAGGTCGCCACCACGATCGGCCCGTCACACGGCGTCGCCCCGCGATAGACCAGCAACGGGCATGCACTGTGGTGCGCCAGGTAGGCGGTCGTCGAACCCCAGGCCGGCCGGGTGACGACCTCGTCGCGATGCCCCAGCACAAGCAGGCGGGCGCGTCCCGAGGTCTGGGTCAGCAGGTTGGCGGCACCGCCATCGAGCAGCTCGGTGCTGACCGGCACGTCGGGCGC
Organism: Actinoplanes sp. GCM10030250; assembly: GCF_042666575.1. Lineage (NCBI taxonomy): Bacteria > Bacillati > Actinomycetota > Actinomycetes > Micromonosporales > Micromonosporaceae > Actinoplanes > Actinoplanes sp. GCM10030250. The sequence goes on from NZ_JBHTDO010000010.1 coordinate 129,225, forward strand.
GGTCAACCGGGCGCGGACGGCCGACAGTTCGAGCAGCCGTTGTGCGTCGGCGCGTGACGGCACGGTCCCACGGCCACGGTAGGCGCCGCTGTACCGGCCGGGCCAGACGTGCACGATGAGCAGCGGAACGTCATACAGAGCCGCTTCCGCCACCGCAAGGTCGACCAGCGGCGGACTGATGCGCGAGCCGTTCACACCGACCATGACCGGCCGGTTCCGGGGTGTCGCCACATCACTGCCCATAGTCGCAAGTTAGGCGCCCGGAAGCGGGCGGCGTCACGGCCGGTGGGCACCACCGGCCGGGCCACTCGTCCCGATATCTCGGCGCGGCCACCCCGGGCAAGGCGGGACTTTCGGCCTGTCCAAGTCAGGCATATGGCCTCGGGATCCGGGCCCATGACCGGTGCAGTCTCAAGGTGCGGACATCGATGAAGGAGGACACCATGACAACCATCGGCCGAGGCACTGCCAATCACCTGGAGCACGTCGAAGCCCCGGGTTCCATGCTCACCAAGACCGCCGCCAGGGCACTGGCCGTTCTGCGCATCTCCACCGGCTTCGTCTTCCTGTGGGCGTTCTTCGACAAGACCTTCGGCTGGGGCTTCGCCACCCCGGCGGAGCGCGCCTGGACCAACGGTGGTTCGCCCACCAAGGGATTCCTGTCCGGTGTCGAGGTGGGCCCCGGTTGGCTGCAGACGTTCTTCCACAACATCGCCGGCGACCCCTGGGCCAACTGGGCGTTCATGCTCGGCCTACTCGCCATCGGCTTGGCCTTCGTGCTCGGCATCGGCATGCGCCTCGCCGCCGGCGCCGGCGCGCTCATGATGCTTCTCATGTGGGCCGCGGAATGGCCGCTCGACCAGACCACCGCCGCCGGCGAGCCCAGCGGATCGACCAACCCGATCATCGACTACCACATCATCTACGGCCTCGCCGGCATCGTCCTGGCGCTGACCTACGCCGGTCACACCTGGGGTTTGGGCAAGTGGTGGGCCTCCCTGCCGATCGTCCAGAAGAACCGCTGGCTCATCTGACGCCATGCGCAATCATCGACGGGACAGCCTCGCCCGGCCGCTCATCGCGGCCGGGTGATCCCGTTCCGCCTCGAGACTGGCCCGGCGTGGCGCACCTCTTACTGAGGTGGTTCAACGACGGTCACCTGTTCGGATGCTCGCCGAGCAAGCGAGTGGCGAGTACTGCCGCCTGCGTCCGCCGCTCCAAGCCGAGCTTGGCCAACAGGCTCGAGACGTAATTCTTCACCGTCTTCTCCGCCAGGAACATCCGGCCGGCGATCTCACGGTTCGTCAGCCCTTCGGCGATGAACTCCAAGATCTTGCGCTCCTGATCGGTCAACGACGCCAGTTCACGTGGCTGCTCCACCCCGTGCCGAATGCGCTCCAGCACCCGCTGGGTCACCGCCGGATCGAGCATCGACTGACCGGCCGCCACCCGCCGAACCGCATCCAGCAGGTCGTTGCCGCGGATCTGTTTGAGCACGTACCCCGAGGCGCCCGCCATGATGGCGGCAAACAGCGCCTCGTCGTCCTCGTACGACGTCAGGATCAGTCCCTTGATCGACGAATCGACGGCCCGCACGTCGCGGCACACGTCGATGCCGTTGCCGTCGGGCAGCCGGGCGTCGAGGATGGCCACGTCGGGCCGCAACGCAGGGATGCGCCGCGTGGCCTCCTGAGCAAGGCCCGACTCGCCGATCACCTCGATATCGCCGTCAGCCTGCAGCAGATCGACCAGACCGCGACGCACCACCTCGTGGTCGTCGAGCAGAAAGACACGGATCATCTGTCCTTCATACCGTGTCCAGCCAACGAGCCGTAGGGACCATGGGCCCGCGGTGAGTGGATCCGACGGAGAAGTCATCATGTGCGCCGAGGACGACGGCTTCGGCTTCGAACCCGCCCGCGACGGTGTCGTCAGCATGGGCACGCGCCCCTGACTTGGGCGGCAGCTTCGAAACCGGCGCCGTGTGCGAAGGCACCAAGACGAAGTTGATTTGGCGCGTTCCGATCAGCGGCCGAAACGGGACCTTCGGCCCTGAACGGGCGCTGCCGGCAACAGGCACGGTGGTGGGTGGACCGTACGACGGAGGTCCCCGACATGACATCGGCGCGAGGCCTTCTGCCGGGTCGCGGTGTCCCATCGGAGCAACACGAAGGAGACCGGCTGTGAACGGCTACGGCGAGGCAAATCTGCTATTGGCAGCTGAAGCGGGAATCCGTGCCCCTTCACTGCACAACAGCCAGCCGTGGCAGTTTCGGTTGCGCGACGGCGCGATCGAGATCCTCGCCGACCCAACCAGGCACCTATCCGTCGCCGACCGGTCCGGCTGGGCAGCCCGGCTCGCCTGCGGCGCCGCCACCTACAACGCCCGCCTCGCCTTGGCCGTTCACGGCCGGCCCGCCGAGGTCCACCTCCGCCCCAACGCCGGCGAACCTGACCTCGTCGCCCGGCTCACTCCCGAACGCGAACGGCCGCCGACCTCCGCCGAGCAGAACCTGCACGCCGCCATCCCACGCCGGCACAGCAACCGGGCGCCGTTCTCGCCCGACCCGGTACCCGCCGACACCCGGATCCGCCTCATCGAAGCTGCCCGCGCCGAATCGGCCTGGCTCGACCTGCTGGTCGGCATGACCGCCCTCACCGGATTCGCCGAGATCGCCGACAGTGCCGACCGCGTCCTGCGCCGCGACAACCGATACCAGGCCGAACTGATCAGCTGGACGCATGCCGGCTATGCGCCGGACGGCGTACCCGTCAGCGCCGGCGCGCCCCTCGCCGAACCACAGGATCTACTTCCTCAACGCACTTTCGGTGACCGGCGCCGCACGCCCGGCCGCGACTACGAACCCGAACCCCTCATCGCCATCCTCGGCGTACCCGGTGATCGGCCGGTCGATCAGATCACCGCCGGCCAGGCACTGCAGAAGGTGCTGCTGACCGCGACCGACGCCGGCCTGGCGGCCTCGATGATCTCCCAGCCGATCGAGGTGCCGGCCGCCCGCGACCAACTGCGCCGCTCACTCGGCCGAAGCGGCTACCCGCAACTGGCCCTACGCATCGGTTACGGCACGCCTGGGCGCACCCTGCCACGGCGGGACGTCACGGACGTCCTGTTGCCACCGGCAGAAGGCGATGCCCCATGAGCGAGCCGGAAGCTGAGTGAGAGCAGTGTCGCTGCGTGGCGCTGCTCGTTCATTCCCACAACCTCGACAGCTCCGGTGCGCCTGCCGCGTCGGCAGCCGATCCGATTGACCTGCGATCCCAGGATCTCCGATGCTGGGATCAAGATAGAAAACGACCGATGCACAATCGATCCGCCGTCCCATGATCCGACGAACGCATCGTCGAAAACATTGCAGAACGCCGTGTCGGGAGCGGCCGAACTGACCACAGAAAACCGAGTCGATTCAGCGTGAGGCCTGGTTCGATGTACACGGGAAATGTGACCTGAGGGTCAGCAAACAGCGCCCTGACGGTAGATTATGATCCTTCTGCCATCGGTCTTGATCAGCATCGTCGCGCGCGCTGCCGTAGTCGTTGCTCGCCGGTTGCTCTTGGCTCCGGAGTTCACTCCCGTGGTCATTTCCTGAGCAGCGGCGTCCCACATCGGTTGCGTGTTGCCGGTGAAGACCGTCTGGCCAGCGGCATCAGCGACGTTTAGATTGCTGTTCTTATCGGACTTAACCCGAAGTCCCGTGCCCGTGGTCGTGAAGGACAGCTCGCAAAGCCGGGGTTCGTCGCCGCCTTCTCTTTCTTGACAATCTAGACCTGACTGTATCCGTCCATGTCTTAGCACTCGCCCTGCGCAGTGTCTGCGGTTGAAAGGAAACCACAGACACTGCGCAATTATTCCAGTCCGGTGAACGCACTCTCGTCCGGCAGTTCAGTGCGTCGAAACACTCTCGAGGGCAGCCGTTGCGCATGCCTCAAGCGAATCTCACGGCACCGCGCCGCCCAACGCAGGTCTGGCTTCGTCCGCAGATGCCTCGACCGGTCGCAGCGTTGCCCACTGGAGGTTGCTGGACTCGGCCGCGCGAAGCGGCCAGGCTTCGTTCAGCGAACACTCGTGGGCAGGGGAACCGGCGGGACTACCGCGGACAACCCCGGTCAACTTCCGCAACGCACCGCCGACCGCCATCATGGAATGACAGCGAAGACACCGACGCACGACCACAACCATGACCATGACCCAAGTCCATCAGTACAGCCGGATAGCCGAGGCCACAGCATCGGAGGAGTAGGCCAAGATCACCGTACGTGCGTTCGTGTCGCCGATGTGTCGCGATCATCCACATAGGATATTGGCCTGGCATCGAGGGTTGAACCTGCGGGCGGGCGACAGCTCACAGGGAAAGGCAGCACATCCAGGCCGCGAACATGCTGCTCAACGGCACTCGAGGATACGGTCCGGCCCGCGACTCAGCCATGAGCATCTCAATCGGGAAGCCGCGGTGGACGGCGAGATCAACGGGACTTGCACGAAACCGTACGCACGTTGTGGATGCCGAAAATTTCATCCATCCTGGTCACAGCCATCTTGATCACCGAGGCGACAAAGCCGGTGCCGACGCGGATCCACTCGGCTGAATCGCGACGGTGCTCTACGCCGAGTACTGCGCGACGATGAGATGTGTGCTGTTTCGACTGGCGTACCTCGGCGTGACCAACACCCTCGTGCTACTGCGGCTGCTGCCGATGAGGGACCGCGACAAGGACGCCGAGATTCTCACCCTGCGGCACCAGATCACGGTCCTGGAACGGCAGCTGCACGGCGAACGGGTCCGGTTCACTCCAGTCGACCGGGCCTGGCTGGCAGCCCTACTGCACCCGCTACCGCGCGACGTGCTGAACCACCTGCGGCTACTGGTCCACCCGGAGACCGTGCTGCGCTGGCACCGGGACCTGATCGCCCGCCGGCACGCCAGGAGTTCCCGGCCCCGCCGGGCCGGCCGGCCACGAACGATCCGGTCAATCCGTCGGCTGGTACTGCGTCTGGCGTCGGAGAACACCGGCTGGGGCTACCGGCGTATCCACGGCGAACTGCTCACCCTGGGCGTGAAGGTCGCCGCCTCCACCGTCTGGGAGATCCTTAAAGACGCCGGCGTCGGCCCGGCACCGGACCGTACGAGCAGTACCTGGGCGACGTTCCTGCGCTCCCAGGCCCAGGCCATCATCGCGGCTGACTTCTTCGAAACCGTGACGCTGACCGGCGCCCACCTGTACGTGCTGGCCGTGATCGAACACGCCACCCGCCGCATCCAGATCATCGGCGTCACCGCGCATCCCACCGCCGCGTGGGTCGCGCAGGCTGCCCGGAACCTGGTCATGGACCTCGAAGACACCGGATGTCCGCTCAGGTACCTGATCCGTGACCGGGACGGCAAGTACCCGGCCCTGTTCGACGCCGTCCTCGCGGATGCCGGGATCGAGGTCGTGCTCAGCGGCGTCCGGATGCCCCGCATGAACTCAATCATGGAACGGTGGATCCAAGCCTGCCGCCATGAACTGCTCGACCGGACCCCGATCTGGAATCAGGCACATCTGCTGAATGCCTTGCGCGAGTACGAACGCCACCACAACGACCACCGGCCGCACCGAGGCATCGCCAACGCCCGACCACGCGCACCGCTGCCCGACCCAACCACCGACCCGGCGACCCTTGAACGGCTCCGCATCCGCCGACACGATCGAATCGGAGGACTCATCCACGAGTATAAAAATGCCGCTTGACCAGCATGGATGACATTCTCGGCACCCGCAACGCTGTTTCCATCGACGTCTGACGCTCACGAGCCTTTACCAGCGAATACGGGCTTGATCCAACGGCAGATTCGAGCACCACTCCGAAGTCTAGCGGCGGCCTGGGTGAGGGGCACCTGCAGCAGCCGTGCATCCGGCGCTGCGCAGGGCACGCCTCCGATCTGCCTCGCCTGGTTCACTCATCACGGCACCATTCGGGACTAATCAGCGTTGGAATAATACCTCGAGTACTTGGTCCTGATGGCGCCGCTCAACCCTTATTACATGATTGCTGATGTTCGGCACCCCGTCGACCACGGCCAGCTCGACGATGGCCCCACCTAGCCCTCGCCGCTTTCGCCATGCGGTGAATTCGTAGTCGCCGATCGTTCGGAAGGTCTCAGGGCCACGGGCACTGGCGTTGGGGTACAGCGTCGCCCCAGAGTTGACCGGAGACAGCCGAACAACATCGGCATATTCGCTCAGTAGGCTCTTGGTGCTGACCACGAGAACGTCATGGGATCTGCTTCGGTAGCGTCGCGCCGCTAGCAATTGGGCAAGCTTCTCGGCGGTGAGCCAGAAAAACACCCTGCTGTTAAGGACGTCAAGCCACTCCTGAATCGTCATGTCCTGCAAGCAGGATTCCAGGAAGTTGAGTCGAAGCGGAGCCTGGTCGCGTACGTGGAATGCCTGCCCCGCCGTCGTGAGCTCGACGCTACGCGGTCGCCGTCGCTTCAAGATTGCGTCCGCCACTTCTGAGGCGGGACGGCTCAACTCGACGAGTTGGCGAGTGGTCAGGAGGCCGTACTTTTTAATGGACGGCCACGTTCCCTCTTCGGCCATGTGGTAGAGCAGCGGATAGGTCTCGGCCAGATCCTCGGGCTTCATGTGACCTCGGTTTCAATTGCGCGCGGCCGGAATTCGAGTCACCAACGTCGCCGATCGATAACGCTACGAACGTCAAATCTGGTTCCAAGCAGGCTGACGGGGATACCTGCAACCCTTTCAACTTCTTCCACAAAACGAATTGTCTCTGGCGTCAGTTGCTCATAGCGCCTGGCGTCCCGGTTCTTCTGATCCAAGTAGTCAGTGAAGGTGAGAGCGATGTCTGTGGACCCATTCAACTCAACAGCGCGTCGAAGCATGCGCCAGTCGAACTCAGCAACGCGGCGCTTCTTATTGCTGACGGATCCCTTCTCTGTTTCGTGGAGTTCATCCGCAGGAATACCTGACCTTTCGGCGATGTCATCGAAGGTTATCTCCTGCGACATCGGACCGGAGGTAGCGTTGTTCGGGCTCTGCACCCGAATGGGATATGTTCTCGAGACTTGGACGACCCGCCTCAGCCGATGCGGGCCGATGCCAGCTTCTGCCAAGCATCCGGCGGTGGTGGTGTCCCGGCTGGTGACATGCGGGTAACTTCCATGATAGAGACTCAGCTCAGTGCCCTGTGTGCCTTCCAGTAGAACGAGATCGCCACGTCGAAACGCTTTTTCTAGCACGTGTGCAGACTCTCTAACGTACGGCTGAAGTTGCGGCACGTCCTTTGCGAGCCTCACCGCCGGCTGCACGTTGGGGTTGTTTCTTCCGCTGATCCTTCTGGCCGCGGCATGTCCGCCGCCCTTGCCCGTACTCCCGATGGCAGCAACTAAAGCCGCTTCGGCCGCTTTGTCCTCGTCCTCGATTACCATCGCCTGCGGGTCGATCGTGAGCCGGTCGACGTCGACAGAACAGTCTGAAATCTCGCCCATGAGCAGAGTGACGTCTAAAGTCGCGCCGGGCCCGATGAGCAGCTTCGCATTGGTGTTCGCCTGAGTGCCCGAGGGAAGGAGACGGTGGGTGTACGGGGTCGGTAACGGTACCTTGTGCCCGGCGTTCGGACCGCCGACTCTCATCAGAACGTCGTACTCTGGCGCCAGATAGAAGGCTATGTTTCCCTTGCCCTCACTGCCGTATTGGCCGCCGACAATTACGTCCACGAGTTGCTCACGGCCCGAACCATACAGGCCGAGGGCGGCCGCGACCCGGGTCAGCACGTCCTCAGGCACGCATCTCTGCGAATCAACCGCGATATCGGCCTCTGCTTTGAGCTTATGGACATTCGCCTCAGTGGCGTGTGCTTTAACCTCGTCATACGACTTAAGTTCCGTGATACCTGAGGAGTTGCCGCGCTCTTGGTAGCGGCGAGCGAGCTCATCGTCGGGCGCGTAGACATGAACGTGGGTGACTGCGGAGGTAAACGCTTCACGCAATCGTTCGACCTGGCTGTGCAGCCGTACAGCGTCGATAATGACCAGTTCGGCTGCGGGGTATTCCCCCAGCAGTTCGACGGTCGCGTCGGCTACCCAACGGCCCGCGGTCCGTTCGTCAAGTTCGGCGCCGAAGTCTTGAAGGGCTCGCCGCTCGTTTGGTAGCTGCCGGGCGGTGTCTGCAGCCAGATTGCGCAGTGCGTCCTTAGTGCTGAGCCGACGGGCCTGAAACCTTCTTTCGAGGGCTTCGGCGAGGGTGCTCTTGCCGGCGCCGACCTGCCCGCTGACGACGATGATGCGCAGGGGACTTTTCATCAGGCCTCCCGCCAAGCTGTTCTGATATTAGCTATTTATCAAGCCGATGTCATCTGATTGTGCGGGTGGGCGTATAGATCTTGACGGTAAGGCCTGCTCCGAGCAGGGACTGCTCTATCTCTTGTTCGATCAGGTCCCATCGTCCTCCGGCTTCACCGGCTCCGATGCGAGGCATGTGGAGCGACGCACCGAGACGAGTGGCGTGGTGCGCCAACGACCGCAGCGCATCACGTAGAGCCTGGTAACTCAGCCTCGATGCCGGACCGAATCCCTGCTGCACAACCATGCTCGCCACATAGATGTTCGTGCTGATTGCCGCGCGAACCAGATGCACGTTACCGAGCCGGAGATTCTCTGGCGAGGCGACGCTCCACTGGTGGTAGGCGGTCGCCGCCTCCGGGAATGCTGCTGTGAGGGACTTGCCGACCCCCCTTCGGCTCCAAGCACGCGCCGTGCTTGATACGACGTGTGCAACGAGCAGAGGCCCTTCGCCGTGCGGGCGGGACACATCGCCCGAGACGTAGTCGATTCCAGTCGGCGCCAAGCGTGGCGCTCCGGCTGGCTCTACGAGGCCCAGCACACGAGGGAAGACACGTCCAGGATATGGGGCGATTCCAACAGCTTGCACAAGAAGGGGTTCGCCGGCGAGCGTCTGCTTCCCCCGGACCGTTTGCCCGACTGCGGTCGGCGCTCCGAACGGGCCCGCCCCGTCAATCTGCAAGCCGCGGACGGCCGCCGGGCGCCACGTTCGGGAGTGCACTACGTACTCGCACCTAAGATTCGAGCCGAGGGTGTCTGCCACGCGGCTGGACGCGACGATGGCGAGTGGCCGGTTCGTTTCATGGGCGACCCGGCGCAGGAGCGCCTCAGTGGACACGTCCAGCTTGGCCCGGGTCGCCATCAGAAAATCTATGTCGGGATCAATGTCCAGGATGCCGGCGACCGCCTCCACCGGCATCAGGAACTCTGAACCCGCAACGTTGCAGAGCAACTCAAGCTGCCAGGAGTCATCTTCCCCGCTTTGACGGGGTACCGCGCCTGTCGCAGTCCGGTGGCGGACGGCGTCACCCACATCATGGAATAGAGCGTGCGCTATTTCATGCGCGACGCTGTATCGCAAGCGACCTCGGGGCCGCGACGGATTGTATTCGATTGTCAGCGGCGCCTGTGACGGCACAAAGGAGGCCAAAGGAGCACCGCTCGGCGTCAGCTCACCAGCGTCCGAACGTCGGATTCGTGCGTCAGCTACGTCGGCTCTCGCGCGGATCCCAATGCCCATCAGTCCGGCAAGCGCGAACGGGTCGAACGGCGGGCCGGACAGGCCTGAGTCCAACGCTGCAAACATGAGCGCCCTGGCTCGCTCCGTCACGAGCTTAAGCGGATCCGCGTCACCCGCGATGGCCCGCACGGACGGATTTGTCCACTTGAGTTGATCAATGCCCTCGGCCGTATCCGCCATGAGGGGATCCTAATTGAGGTGAAGCTGCTTGATACGTCTCGTGTCAGGAAGACTTCGTGTTCCGTGCCTACATCAACGGTAGCTGCTGGTAGAGCACTCCGGAGATGTTTGGCGGCTGGTACCGCTCGGACTTGATCACCTTACCGTCCGCGCGGAGTACGGGCCGACCCGACGCGTCCAGCTTACTCATGTTGGATCGGTGTACCTCTGCAAGAACGGCGTCGAGATCGATGCCATAAGTGATCGCTGCTCCGTAGGCGACGTAGACGATGTCAGCGAGGCCATCGGCGATACCTACAAGGTCACGCGCTCGCGACGCCTGCGCGAACTCGCCGATCTCTTCCTCCAGCAAACTGATACGCAGTTCCGACAGCCCTTCGCTAACCTTGACTGACGGCAGAAGTCGCCGCGGCAAGCCGAATGCCCCGTGGAAAGCCATGACCGCCAGCGCCGCGTCGCTCCGGATGAAGGCGTCGTCAGGGCGGGGACCGGGCGGTTCGGGCGATTCCGCGCTCCGCGCACCGTGGTGTGGGTGGATCGGCGCCGGCAGGTCCAGATCGAGGACGAGTTGAGCAGGATTGGGCGCACGACGGCGCTTGGCCGAAGTACGACCCGAACGCGCCGCGAGCCTCGACCTGCCGCCTCTGACCACCGCTGCGGTCGCGGTCTCTTCTGGCATCGCCCTAGCCTGCCATGGTTGGCCGGAGACACAGGCTTCGGTTCGGCATCGGCTCTGCCTCGGTACCGTTGGCGACTCAGACCGTTTACCCAGCTCACGACCTCAATCTGCTTTCGGGAGCACAAGGTGCACGAGCGTTACACATCATCCGCAATGCGGACGGTCTGGTCATCAGCCAACCGTTTCACTCGATGGAGGGAGGTGGAGCTCGCCGCCCTCGAGGCTCGCGCCACCCTGGGTGAGATTCCGGGCGACTTCGTTGCCCATGCCGCGTCGATCCCGCCACCGGAAGTAGCCGCTGTCGACGACCTCGAAGCGGTGACTCGGCACGACTTCGAGGCGTTTCTTCGAGCCTGGACGGCCCCCATGGATGAGCCAGCTGCATCATGGGTTCATCGCGGACTGACAAGCTCGGACATTGTTGACACTGCACAATCGCTGCTGATCGCGGACGCAAGCCGGATCCTCGGGAAAGCGCTCGACACGTTGGTCGATGAACTCCGGTCGCACTCTCTTCGTCACGCATCGACGCTGCGCCTAGGCAGGACCCACGGCATGGCGGCCATGCTGGATACGTGGGGCCACCGCGTAGCAGATTTCGCCTTCGCCATCGCACGATGTCGCGATCGGCTCATCACAACGACTCAGGCCAACAAGATCGCCAAGATGTCCGGTCCGGTCGGGAACTATGCCGGCCTGGATCCACGGCTCGAGCAGATGGCGGCCGAACGGCTCGGGCTGCGACCGGCGCCGTGCGCCACGCAAGTGTTGCTTCGCGACTCACTTGCTGACTGGGTATCCTCACTGTCCTTGATCGCCACTAGTTGTGAGGCAATCGCTCTGGAAGTCCGCCATGGCCAGCGCACCGAGGTGGGCGAGCTGGCGGAGGGCTTCACCGCACGTCAAGCGGGTTCCTCAGCCATGCCCCACAAGAGAAATCCCATCTCCAGTGAGAAGGTCTGCGGCCTCGCCCGCATTGTCCGAAGCTTCGTGACTCCGGTGACGGAGGGCATCGCGCTTTGGCATGAACGCGACATCAGTCACTCATCCGTGGAACGCATCTGCCTGCCTGACGCGTCAAGCATCACCGAACATATTGTCGTCATCACGGCCGATGTGGTCGCCGGATTGACAGTGAATGCCGACCGCATGAAGGCCAATATCGAACGCGCTGGCGAAACGATCTACTCGGATATGTACTTGTCAATGCTCCTGACCGCCAACGTTTCCCGCGTCACAGCGTACGAGCTGGTACAGAAGGCTTCCCGCGAAGCATCTGATGGGGCGTCGCTCGCAATCCTCGTCCGGAGCGCTGCCATGGATCTGGGGATCGACCTACCGGATGCGAATGTCTCTGCCATGGCGATATCTCGTGTACTCGACTCGCCCGGAATGTCCGAACTGTTCGCTCGGCTGAAACGGCTGAGATAGGATCGCAATCGACGCGCCGAGGGCGTACGGGTGGCTTTGGCGAGCGAGCCGAACTGCCCGGTATCACGGAGTGGGCTGAGCATGTCGCGGACCGCCCGCCTGACGGTCCTGATGCTGATCGCGGTCATCAGCTGGCACCTGCTTCTGTAAGTGCGTCCGCCGCCCGCTCGAGTTCTGGCGGGTGAGACCGCGAGCCCGGTTCTGGCCTTCGTCTGCGGCTGGCCGTCACCGCCAAGGGCGGTTCCTTGGGCGAGGGTGAGGTCCCCTGTAGCTGCCGAGGCGTCCACGGTCGCTGGGCATGCACCTCCGGGCGTGCAGCTGAAATAGCCGAATCGGATCGTGGTGAGTGGTTTGCCTGCTGTCCCTGAGGGCCCAGAAACGCCTTGCGGGCCTGCGGGCCTGCGGGCCCTTGCGGTCCTGGGGCTCCGGGTGCGCCCGGGGCCCCGCAGGGCCAGTGGCGCCTTGCGGTCCTTGAGGTCCGCGCTCGCCCTGCGGCCCGGCTGGCCCGCGGCTTCCTGTTTCGCCTTGAGCACCGACGGCACCTTTCGTGCCCGGCTCACCCTTGTCACCCCGGGGTCCCGGCGGACCAGCGGGGCCACGGGGGCCAGCAGCGCCGCGAGCGTTCCAGGCGAGCGTGGTCTCGGTCTTTGTGCAGGCCTTGCCCGCGGGCGGTACGCGTAGTGCGCCACTGCTCTTGTGTTTGCAGGCCGTGATGGTGCCAGCGGTGGTCGCAACGGCCGCGCCTGCACCCGGCGTGTACGCAACCGAACTGTCACATCGTTGGCGTCACGATCCCAGCGGGCGCTTGCGCGCATCCCTTCGCCGTGAACCACGGCTGCGGCGAGGCGCCCGCCCCGGGTCAGACCTTGTTGCTTCCAGCGATCTGTCGGCTGCCTACGCGATACCGTCAGTCCCCTTCCGGGTCGCTCCGGTGCTCTTTGATCCACTCCTCGACGTCTTCAGTCAGCCAGACGTTGCCCATCTCCAACTTGGCGATCGGCTCGGGAAAGCTTCGGCCCTGCGTGATTTGGTAGACGCGCTGCCGGCTGATCCCGCCGAGGCGCACGCGGATTTCGTGTGAGCCCATCAGGCTGATCTGCCGCTTGCTGACCATGAGCCGAGGCTAGGCGTGCGCAAGCTAGGCAGACGCCTAAATTGATACACGCTCTAGTCGCACGCTTATTACACACGACTAGGGTGTTTTGAGATGCGTGAGGCGCTCGCACTACACCGGTGCCGGCGTAGCGAACCTCCACCCTGAACTCATCGTCCTTGCGAGAAACGACAAGCTGTGAACTTCGAGAACGGATGATTGCTGCCTGCCGCGTAATGCCCAACGCTGCGGGATTCTGCGAGTTTCACCATCGGGCAGTTTCGCCTCATCAAGCGGCACACACCTCTAGTCGGGCGCCCTAAGCGAGTGCCTAGTGTTGCCGCATTGATTGAAGTTCTTGGCTATCCTGAACCGACCGCCGACGGGGAAGGTGAACCAGCGGGATGTACGACACGACAGGGCACTTTGCGCTTCGCCCGGCTTCGCTGATCGCCTTTTGCGGTCTTCGGCCGAGGTGCGGAGTCGCTGGCCTGCAGCCTGCCGAGTGGCCAGAAGTGCGCCGAAATGCGTTTCCCGGCTGACTGCCACGAGATGCAGCACTGACAAACTCTGTTTTACGCCGAATGGATCAAAGGATTCCGCAAGGGCGCTAGGACCCTGATCAAGATTGTCCGGGAGTCCGGCCATCAGGAGGATTAGAAGGTTGAGTACTCTTTCCGACCCGTCGCGGGACCTGCGTCGCTACGTGGGGGTCTTCCTGATCTTGGTCGGCGGTGCGCCGCTGCTGATGTTCTCGCTGCTGGCCCGCAGTCCCGGCGGATCCCAATTCCCGGTGATGCCGGTCGTGGTAGCTGCCCCGTTCATCGTGGCCGGCGCCGTGGTTACCGCGATCGGGATCCTGACCGGCGACCCGAAGCGGTCCGCCCAACGGGTCGGCGCCGGCGCGGCGCTGATCATTGTGGGCGACGCGTTGATCTTCGGCCTGCGCGCCGCACTGGTGTGAGATCCGCTCGATTCCGGGAGAGGTGAGCGATGTGACGTTGAACGTGGATCCGGAGGCGTTACGCAGTTACGGCTTCCTGCTCCGGCGTGCCCTCGACGACGCGCAGGAATGCAAGGCGTACTTCCATGCGCGGGTCGCCGACATCACACCCGGCGTCGAGGGCGGCCTGATCAATCCCATCGGTTACGCACACTTCGGGGTTCGTCAGGAACTCGGGGCGCTGCTGGACCGGCTGGTAGACATCCTCGAGGACTCACAACAGTCGCTCTTCAACGCGGCCGCCCACTACGAGCGCACCGACAGTGATTCGGCGAAGCGCCTGGACGACAGCTTGCCTGCGGTGCATCGACCGATCCCCGCGGTCAGCTGACCATGGGCTTCAGTGACTCGGCTGACCCCACCGCTCATCTGACGGACCCGGCGAAGCACACCGAGGACATCCTCGGGCAACCGTTCTCCCACCCCGGATCAGTGTTCGACTGGTTCAGCGCGTCGCACCTCATCAACGAGTTCATCAAGCAGGCCTGCGGCTACGACGTCGTCGGTGAGGCCGCCAAGGTTTTCGGCGGCGACTGGGAAACCGTGTGGGAGGCTGCCGGCGCCATCCGTAACCTGGCCCACGCTCTGCCGGATATCGGCGTCAACGTCGCCCAGGGCAACCTCGACCTTGACATCGCGTGGGACGGCAACGCGGCGGAGTCGGCATACCTGTACTTCACGAGCCTGGGCTCCGCACTCAGTGAGCAAAGGCTGAGCCTGACCGAACTGGCCGACTCCTACGTCAAAGCCGCCGAGGGCACCTTCCGGGTCGCTGAATCCGTCTCCGGCATCCTCAAGGACATGGGCGATGCCGCTATGGCGGGCGTGATCGCGGCCGCCGCCGGGACCGCCGCCATTGAAACCGGGATCGGCGCAGTCGCCGGCTACAGCTACGCCGCCTACCAGGCGTGGAAGGTCTACAACCTCGGCGTCGACCTCAAGCTGATCATTTCCACCGCGTACAACGTCGTCTTCGCGGTCAGCGGCCAGATCCAGTCCTGGTCCGCTGACACTGGCGCGCTCTCCCGGCACCCACTGCCTACCGCCCCTACCAGCACCCCGCTACCGAACCCCCGGCATGAAGGAGACCATGGACGAGCACCTTCAGCGTGGGGCCTCGAACGAACAGGCGGAATGCGAGATCGCCCACCGATTCCTGCTGTACCTCGCCGAGAACGGTGACAGCGATGTCCTGCGTGAACTGGGAACCGAGGTTCGGCGGGGCAACATCAGCCTGTCTGACGGAATCGCCTTCTCAACATACGCCGACGCGCTGGAGCCGAAGGTCAACGAATTCCACGACTGGTATCAATGCCTGAGCGAAGATGAGCGCCGCAAGGAAGCCGCAGCCTGCGCAGCAGAGGTGGAGAAACTCGAAGCCAAGCTGGCAGCCGAGGCCAACGCCCAAGACACCGCTCCCGGCTCGCCGGACAAGCGCTCTCCGGCTCCGAGCTGGCGGCTCAACCAGCGGCCCGAGTAGCTCGCACATTTTTAGGCCCGCCGAACCAGCCGGCAGCACGGGCTCCATGCCCCGGGTCCCAGGCCAGCAATAAGTCGCACGGCGCCGAGGTCAGTCGCCTGAAGGCAGCAGCCTGACCGGCTCTCACGCACTGGTATTCCCGCTGGTGGTTCGCCGTCTGCCGAAGGGCGGATCGTCGCCTGGACGAGGTCCCGGCGGCTGGGTATGCCGGTGACCAGCGGTGGGGATGCCGGTCCACCGAGCCACTGAACGCGATGAGGAAGCGATCGCCGCCTGGCGCCGGTATCAGTGGCCGGCGCTAAAAGAGTCGCTGCCCGCCGCGGCGCGTGGATCGTGTTCGCCGACGAGTGCGGGCAGACGTTAAGAGCGCACAAAGCCACGACCTGGGCGCCGAAGGGCGTGACCCCGGTGGTCAAGGTGACCGCGAAGGGCACCGTGCGGGTATCGGTGGCTGGGCTGTGCTGCTACCGGCCCGGCCACCGCAGCCGGCTGATCTACCGCACCCTGCTCTACGACGGCCGTAAGGGTGAGCCGAAAGGGTTCCGCGCACCCGACCTGATCGCCATGCTCGACGGCGCCTATCAGCAGCTACGAGGCCCGATCGTGCTGGTCTGGGACCGGCTGTCACTGCACAAGACCCCGGCCATGCGAGCCGCGTTCTTCCGTCGATCCTGGCTGCGCGTCTACGAACTACCGGCCTACGCGTCTGAGCTCCCGGGCCCATCCGCCCGCTGCCGTGCTCCCGCAAAATCTCACGGCGAACCTGGTCAAGGCTCAGCAGGGCCGCACCCCGGCCGAATCTGCGGCGGGCTTCCCGCGCCGTGGTGGTCTTCCCGGAGCCAGAATTCCCCCTGATTATCAGCAGGATCAGTAAACACGGCGGAATTGTGTTCGATGAGAGACGGATTAGCGGTCATCGCGGTTCTCCGGTCGACGGCCCGGCGCCGAGCGCGAGGACGTCAGCGGGTAGTACCGGCAACGGCCAATCGCCGGCCACATGCCAGGTATCCCAGTCCTCGCCGAGCGGCCCCCGGCCGGCTTCGGCGAAGGCGACGGCGCGCTCCCTGGCAGCGTCTACCTGCCGGCGCTCGGGGTCGGTGATCACTCCGAGCTGCCGGGCCTGGGCGTACTCGTCCTCGTCTTTCCATCGCCAGTGGCCGGTGGCCGGATCGGTGACGTAGTCCAGCAGCAGGTCGAACGTGTCGATACCGGCCGATGTACGGGTCACCGGCCGCTCAAAGTTGATCTTCCAAAATGGGGTACCGCCGTTGACCGGTAGGTAGAGCTGGAGGTTGAAGTACGGGTCGAGGCCGACCCAGGTCAGGACCGCCGTGTCGCGCCAGGTCCAGCGGCCGAGCTGCCACCGGCCGTCGGCAAGGTCGGCGACGGCCTGGGGGCGTTGCGTGTCGTCGCCGGTGGTAAACCATTCAATCCATCTGGTCGGCGCGAGGCCTATGGTGCCCGGCCAGGTCGCGAGTACGAGGCTCGTTCCGTCGTCGTGCAAGACGCGGTGAGCGCCGGCGGTCCAGACCCGACCGTGGATCACGTCGCGTCTTACGACTGTCGTTCCTGCCGTGAAGATCGAAGAGATCATGCTGGTGTTCTCCCTTGCGCAAAGGTGGCTTGCGGGGTCGGTTGCGATGTGGCGGTGGGTGGTCCGTAGGTCCCACCGGGCAGGTCGGCGCCGTGGTACGGCACGAGGGCGGCGGTGAAGGATCCGACGGCTGGGCAGCCTGTTCTCATCGGGCCAGCCAGGGTCCGCAGCACGGCTAACGGCGGCGGCGTGACCGATACTCACGAGCAGAAGCGGCGTGTCAGCGCATGCACCGTCGCCACGAGCGCCGTGAACGTGTCCGGCACCGGCCCGCCGTCCACCTGTGGCGATACCCCCGGTCCAGCTGTCATGCGCGGCCCCGGTCCAGTCGGCGGTGACCCCGCCGTAGTCCTGGCGAGGCCCGATCGGTAGGTCGCGGCCTTCGCTGCCACCGCGGCGACCGCGTCCCTCGGGTCGGCGCCGAGGCTAGCGATCGCTACCAGGCTGGTGAACACCACATCGGTGAGTTCACCGATCACGTCATCGACCGTGTGCGTTACCCCCTTGCGTGGATTCTGGCCCAGCACACCAATCCACGCCTGTGTGGCCTCGCCCGCCTCTTCAGCGATCTTCATAATGCTGCAGGTCAGTTCCAGACGGTCGGTGCCGTTCTGCTCGTCGAGCAGGGCCCGCCAGCGGTGCACCTCGGCCCAGATCACGTTGTCTGCCGTCACGATGCTGGCCCTTCTTCGTTGTCATGGCCGCCGTTGGCTCGGCTGCGGTGATGTCGGTTGCGGGTCGGTCAGGCGAGCCGGTCAGGGGCTTTGGCGACATCGACCAGCCGGTGTGCAGCGGCGACCGCTACACCCAGAGTCAGTTGCGCGCCGGTCATGATGCGGGCCGCAATAATGCGCCGCAGCCCGGCGCATCGCGGGCGAACTGCGGATCCTGCAGTTGCCGGCGGATCGCGGCTTCGCGCTCGAGGTCGCCGCGGGCGAGGTATTTCGCGGCGAGCCGCACCAGCAGCGCGGCTGGCAAGAGGGGGAGGGTTCCACCGCCGTAGCTTGCTGCGCGACTTCGTCGCTGCGAGGGTTTGTACGCAGAGTGTGCGGGGCGGCAGCGGCTGGTTCTTGTTGGCGGACGGTGTCATAGGCCGGTGCTAGTGGGGGCTGCGACAATTTCGGTGTGCCGGCCGCGGATCTCGGCGATGAGCAGGTCAAGGATGTTGAGGTCGAGGGCGATGCTGACGGCGGACCGCAGGACGTCGGAGAGTTCGGCGGCCAGTTCGCGGGGGTTGAACTCGCCGTGTTTCTCTCGTTTGAGGCCGGTTCCGGCCCAGATGTTGATCTGCGCGGCGACTTCCCCGGTCTCTTCGGTGAGCTTCGCCAGTCGGACGAATGCTCCCGTGTCTTGGGGGTAGCGGGCTGTCAGTGTTTGGGCGGTGTCCACGAGCAACCCGAATAGACCGTCAGCGGTGCTGTCGGTGGCTGGGCTGGCTCCTGTTTCGGTGGCAGCCACGCGGGTCCCTCCGGACAAGTTCTCAGGCCGCGACGCCGTCGGCGGTGCAGTTGGCTTGTAGGTGCTTAAGCGAGGCCGTACCGGGGATGACCAGCATCGCCGGGGAACGGTCCAGCAACGTTTGCAGAATCTCGGCCGGCCTGTGCAAGTTCGCGCCGGACTCGTTACGTGGCAGGTCAGCGCCGGCGCCGAACGGCTTGTAAGCGACGTAGGCCAGGCCGTTGTGTTCGCAATATCCGACTACAGGGTCGGTGCTGGTCAGTGTGTGTTGGTTCTGCACGGCGGCGATGGTGGTGATGGTACGGGCTTGTTCAAGCTGGTCGACGGTGACTTTCGACAGGCCGATGTGCCGGATCTTTCCGGCTTGTTGAAGGTCGACGAGGGCGCCGAGCTGGTCGGTGAGCGGCACCTGTGGATCGATGCGGTGTAGGTAGTACAGGTCGAGTGCGTCGACGCCGAGGTGCCGCAGGCTCAGTTCGGCGCATTGGGTCAGGTACTCCGGGCGTCCGCAGGGCCGCCAGATGTTCGGTCCCGGGCGTGTGAGCCCGCCTTTGGTCGCGATCAGCAGGTCGTCGGCGTAAGGGTGCAGTGCTTGGCGGATCAGCGTTTCGACGGTGTGCGGGCCGTAGGAGTCAGCGGTGTCGAGGTGGTTGATGCCGTAGTCGTGGACGGCGGCGCGCAGGATGCGGCGGGCGGTGTCCGGGTCGGCAGGTAGGTCCCAGTGGCCGGGGCCGGTGAGTTGCATCGTGCCGTAGCCGAGGCGCCGGATCGGCAGGTCACCGCCGATGGCGAATGTCTGCGTGTCGGTGCTGCTCGTCATCGGGTGCCTTTCGCTTAAGCCCCCGTGTCGGCGAGGACCTGTTAGTCGAAGAGGGTCGGTTGCGGATCTGCCGGCGCGGCGGTCGGCTGTGCAGGAGTGGTGGGAATTGCGGCGACGGCGATCAGTTGTTGCAGCGTCGGATGGGTGGTGAAGTGTCGACGGATCAGAGCGGGGAGAAGCAGCGCGACGCCGACGGTGTCCCACAGCGCTCGGTGGGGTTGGCTGTCAGGTGCGGCGGCTGTGACGGCGGCGGTCAGCTGCAGGTGGGCCAGCAGGTTGGTCAGGCCGAGTTTGCCGGGAATGGTGGTGACTTTCGCGAGGCGCACTGTGTCGATGAGGCCGGCGATGGTCAGGTCGGGTAGGTGCCGGTGCAGCAGCCGCCAGTCGACGCCGATGTTGTGGCCGACGAGCCAGGCGCCGTTGAGGCGCGCGTGCAGGGCAGGGCGGATGGTGT
This sequence comes from Actinoplanes sp. GCM10030250, assembly GCF_042666575.1. Taxonomy (NCBI): domain Bacteria; kingdom Bacillati; phylum Actinomycetota; class Actinomycetes; order Micromonosporales; family Micromonosporaceae; genus Actinoplanes; species Actinoplanes sp. GCM10030250. The sequence continues at coordinate 149,017 of NZ_JBHTDO010000010.1, forward strand.
CGAGGGTGGGCTGGCCGTGCAGGGCGGTGCCGGCCAGCCCGGGTGAGATCCACGGCCGGGCGGGGATCGTGCGGCCGGGATCTATGCCGGTGGTGTAGGCGGTGGCCATGTCCGGGTGTCCGTTGAGCAGCCGGACCGCGGCGATCTCGAGGATCTGCTCCTGGTCGCGTTCCTGGGCGCCGCTGCCTTCCAGGTCAAGGGCGACCAGGTTGGCGGTGTGCCAGGGCTGGGGTTCGGTGGTCACTGCGTTCACCGTACCGGCGGTCAGTCGTCCTCGGTGCGAGCAGCAAGCGCGAAGGTTCGCCTCACCCGTTCGAAGTCGGCGGCTTGGTCGGGGACAAGGTCGTGGCCGGTCATCGACCTGCCGTGCGCGCCGAGCACGTGCGGGGTTTCGATGTCCCACATCTGGAACTGGAAGTGGTGCTGCAGCGCGTAGCGGCGCTGTTCACCGAGGCCGGTGGTCCAGACGTGGCCGTCGTCGAGGACCCAGGGTGTGTCGAATCCGAAGTGGTCGAGGGCTGCGCGCATCGCGTTGTCGGTGGGCTGCCGGAGGGCGTCGGCGCAGCGGCGTTGCTGCTCGAGAGGGCAAATGTCGCAGAGTTCGCGGACGCCCCAATGGCCGTTGTAGTCGAACGTGGTGTGGGCGTAGGCGACGCCGCAGGACGTCTTGCGGAACAGTGGTGTGGTGGTTCCGGAAGCGCGCCAGGCGGCGACGACGCGGGTGTCGAGGTCGGCGGCCATCGTCTTGCGGCGATGGTATTCGAGCTCGGTGTAGGGGACGGTGACGCCGAGGTTCTCCAGGTAGGTGGCGTTCTCCTGCTTGTGGTAGAGGCCGGTGAAGACCATCGCGTCGACGTTACGGCCGACGTCGAGGACGTGCGCCATGGTTTCGGGGCTGTCGTTCCAGCCGGGAGTGATCGGACGCCAGTACAAGATGACGCCGGTCCGCTGGCGGTGTTCGGCGGCGGTGCGGATAGAGGTGACGGTCATGTTGCTCTTGGAGATCGGCTCGATCCGGTCGTCGGTGATCCCCGAGTAGGTGAACAGCAGCGTGACCCGTAGGTGCTTGAGGCTTTCGAGGAACGCCATGTCGTCGGCGGTGACTTTGAACCGGGTGATCACCAGCATGTGGTTGGTGAAGCCGCGGTCGTCGAGGGCGGCCAGGACCTGGAACAGGTGCGGTTTGACGCCGGTCAGGAACGGGTCGGTGGCCTTGTTGAAGATCTGCAGCGGCGTGACGTGCGGGGTGAACATCGGGTGGTTGATCAGCAGGTCGATCGCTTGTTCAGTCGGCATGAGCAACTGGGGGATCTTCATGTCGAAGTTGCCCCAGAAGTGCCGGACGCAGTAGCCGCAGTTGAGGGTGCAACCGACAATGTGGTTGAGCGACAGGCCGCTCTTACGATTGCCGATGATCTGCGCGATGTACGGATCGAGGCCGGCCTGCTCTGCTTCGGGCATCAGGCGCAGCTGTCTCGGGCCGGGAGAGATCTGTAGCAGGGTCGGGCCGGTCATCGGTGGCCTCCATTCACGTGGGCGGCGATCGGGGCGCGCAGCAGGTGGGTGTTGCCGGGTCCGTACCAGGTGGCGAAGTCGCCGGCGGCGGCCGTACTGGTGTCCGAGCTGTGGATGACGTTGTCGATCAGCCGCCCGTCGGCGGCGGCCTGGGCGAGGCTGTCGGCGGCGAACCGGCCGCGGATCGTGTCGAAGCCTGCGGCGGCGGGGTCGGTCGGGCCGAGCAGTTCCCGCAGCCGGAGCGCGGCGCCGGGACCGTAGCCGAGCGCGACAGCCGCCCGCTTGCCGACGTAGATGCGGCGCAGTTCGGCGGGCACGTCACGGCCGAGTTCGGCGGAGCGCGTCAGCATGTCGGCGTAGTGCGCGAAGATCTGCTCTTCGGTCGGGAACACGGTGGTGACATGCAGGACGGTCAGGTGCTCGGCGACCATGGCCAGCACGGGACTGAGGAGCTTGCGGTGCAGGCAGTCCGGTTTGAGCAGGATGACGGTCCAGAGGTTCCAGTCGACTGCGGCACCGTCGGTCATGACGGCTGCGCTGCCGGCTCAGGGCTGGGAATCCGGTCGGGCCAGCGTGCGGCGAGTAGCCACCGGTGGGCGGGCGTCAGCGCCGCGGTGATGTCGGCGGTGACCGGGTGACCTGCCTGGATCTGCTGGTACGCCTGAAAGATCAGCAGCACCTGCTGCCAGTAGTCCGACAGCGGCAGTTCGGTAGCGGTCTCGGCCGTCAGTTCGCTGTCGCCGGTGCGCAGGGCACTCTCCCAGTCGAGCAGTACTTCGAGGTCGGCGTCGCTGAGACCGGGCATCGGCGGGGCGGGGAACTGCGGGGCGGGCCTGCTGTCGGCTTCGGCGAGGATCGCGGTTACCTTGTCGCGGTCGAGGACGTTGATGTGCATCGACCCGACGTGGTGGGTGTAGGTGCCGAGTTCGACGCCGAGGTGCCGGGCGGCGATCTCTTGGATCATGGTGAAGGCGAACGTGTCGCCGAGCAGGCCGATGACCGCGTCGTTGCCGCGCATGTATCCGGTGGCGTGCAGGCGGCCGCCGCGGAGCATGAACTGCAGCGCGAGGGTGCAGGCGACGTCCGGGTTGTCGACGCCGATCGGCTCATGTGGGTGCATGATGACCATCGCCGCGCGTTTGCTGTCCGGGTCCTGCCGCAGTGCCTTGATGCATCGGTCGAACTGCGAGAGCCCGTCCTGGCCGCCTGGGCCGAAGAGGCGGGGACCGTACGCGGTGCCGGTCAGGGTGGTGCCGTCGGTGGACAGCTTCGCCAGCCGGGGCGCGTAGTAGCTGATCGTGGCTACGTCGGCGCGGCCGCCGACGTACCAGAGCAGCTCGGCGTAGTTGAACGCGATGTTGGACCGGCGCTTGGCCAGCCACGGGGTGCGCCGGGTCGGTTCGGTGAGCCGGAAGCTGATGTTGGGGATTTCGAGGCCGTCCTTGCCGCGGCCGACGGTCTCGTACTCGGGGTCGGTGAGGATGCGGCGCAGCACGGCGGTGTACGCGTCGGTGAATGTGTCGAACTCGTCCGGGGTGAGCATCAGCGGCTCCTGATATGGTCGGGCCGGCCGGTGCCGGCGAGGTCGTGCAGGGCGGCGAGCAGCACGGCGGCTTGCCGCGAGATCCGGTACGGGTCGAGCAGGTCCAAACAGGCGCGGATTAAGCTGGCATGCTCGTCAGTGCCCGCGATGCTTTCGATCCAGCGGATCCGGTCGACAAGCTCAGCAGCGTCGCGCACGTGCAAACTCTTCGGCGTGAGCCGGTCGGCGCCGACCGTGTCGGCCGGGGTCACCGGCAGGCATCCCTGGGTGACGGACTCGAACAGACGGGAGCCGAAGGCACCGACGGTGCGGTACCGCTCCGGCTTCAGCAGCACCGTTGTGAGCGCTTGGGCGTGCAGCCCGGCGACCTCAGCGAATCGGATTCGGCCGGTGAACTGCACGTGCGGCCACGCGCTCGTATTCGTCCACTTCCCGGCGACCCGGTGAGCCATCTGTGCGGCAGCGGGCGCGAACCAGCGATCGAACGCCTCGTCGCGGCCGTACTGGTTGCCCACGTACACCAAAGGCAGCGGTCTAGGAAGCCGGGCAAGGAAACTCGGGGCGGCAATGTCGAGCGCCTCATCCGGGATAGGAGACGTTACGGTAATTGCGCCCGCGCTGGGATGCAATGCGGGCTCAGCGACACGCACGTTTGTCTGCCGCCGCAGCGGATCGCGGGCGGGCAGCCATAGATCGTGGTCCCAGACGACAGTTGGCAACCCGAGGCCGTGGGTGTAGTGGTCGAGCAGTTGCTGCTGACGGTGCAGATCGCAGGTGTGCCCTGGCGTCCCACAGACGGTGGTGTTGCGGCCGGGTAGCGGCCATCGCCACTCGAATACGATGGCGTCGAGGTCCGGCAAGCCCTCATCGAAGCGGTATGCGCTGGCCAGGTCGGTGCCGGCCTCGATCAAGTCGCGGTTGACCTGCAACGACACCACCTCGTGACCGGCCTCTTGTAGGGCATCGACGAACGCGCGGCGGAAGCTACGAGCTCCATCGGGCGTATCGATCACACCGGTTGTGAGAAAACCCCAGAAGCTGTAACCGATACGCAGCGGCGGCGTAAGTGCTCCGGCGGGGGCAAACGGCATGCTTCTCTCCTGACGGCACGGTGCTTCTCGGGTCGACTGGGACGGGTAGCCGAAGAGGCCGAGGCAGGTCGTATTGCCTTCCGTTGCGTCCCAGCCGGCGGCGAGCGTGTCCGGTTTGCGACTGCCCTCGTGTTGTTCCACCATCCGGCTTGCCCTCGTGGAGAGGAACGTCATCCACAGGGGAATTTAGATGGGAATCTAGGGAATCTAGCCAGCGATGTGGGATCTACCTGCAGGAACACCCTTCCTGAAAAGTAGCAAACAATGATCGCTGTCGATTTTTGACGTCTGGTGGACGGCCGTCAGCGGGGCATCACCTATTGCCACTTGATGACCGGCTGCCTCCCCGGTCACTCCGCGGGGTCGTCCGCACCTTTGGCCAGCGCTCCAGCCAGTGCGGCGTGGCAAGTGCCCGGGTCACGTTTGTGAAACGATGCGGAAGTGGACTTTGACGACGTCAGCCTTGTGATTTGGGACGTGGATGGCACGATGATTCCGGCGGATCTTCGCTGGCTGCGTCGGGCGATCGCCCGAACGTATGAGCTCACGGAGAACGCTGTCACCTTCCCAGGGAAGAAGGTCCACGGGTACACGGACGAGTCCATCGTTGTTGACACGGCGATCGCCTCGGGTGTTCCTCCTGCCGAGGCCGAGGCCGGCATATCGCGGTTCGGGGAGAAACTCGCTGGCGTGATGGACGAGGGCCGCGAGGAGCTACGCCGCGTCCAACCTCCCTACCCGGGAGTAGCCGCTAGCATTGCTGAGCTGCATCAAGCCGGGTTCGTACAGACGGTCCTAACCGGCAATCTTCGCTCCGCTGCGGAGATCAAGCTGGTCGAACTCGGGCTGGCGACGCATCTAGACCTCCACATCGGTGGTTACGGGTCGGACGATCGTGATCGCTTCAACCTTCCCGCTGTCGTAGCCCAGCGGTTCGAGCGCGTCTACGGACATCGGTTGAGGCCGAGCCGGGCACTTATTATCGGCGACGCGCCGAACGACATAGCCTGCGCGCGGCATGCAGGTTTCCGGGTGGTTGTGGTGACTCACCGAGCGAGCAGAGACGAGTTGACCCCATACGATCCCGACGCCATCGTGGATCACTTTGATTCCCAAACCATTGTCTCAACAGTCCGGTCTATGCTCGGCGACAAGCAGAACGGCAGCAACGATTAGGCCGCCATCATTCGTACATCCAGTTGACGGACGGCCGGATTACCAACCCATGCGCTCAGCTTTTCCCTGGCGCGTTCGGCCCGCCGGATACCACGCAAATTGCCAACAATCTTTAGCTGCTCGTAGGTGTCGCCCAAGATCGAACAGCCCATGGCCAGTTTGCCGATCGCGGCATACGAGCTGGCAAGATCCACCTTTGCGGCGAGGAGGACGTTTGTATTCTGCCGATCGTCTTTCAACTCGTGGAGGACTGACTCAAGTGTGTCGACGGCTTTAACGGGCTCGTCGAGTAGCAATTGGCAGGTTCCTTCGTAGACTCGGACCCGGTTCTGGTTCCAGTCGCTGTACAAGCCAACGCAGTCCCCGGGCTGGATCTCCGCCGCGGCCTGGCGTGCGTGTTCGAGGGCAAGGCTGGCCTCACGACGCAGTTCGAGGGCTGCGTAAGTCTGCGCCTGCTCGGCGGCAATCCGCGCTCGGGCCGGGGCGCTCAGATGACATGCGGCTGAAGCCGCTTCCTCCAGCAGCCTCAGTCCGGCAATGGCGTCCCCGTCAGCGTCGATCAAGCTCGACGCGTCGGAGTGCAGATTACTTTCGAAGATCCGCGCTGTGGCGCCAAGGAAAGGATTTCGTAGCCGATCGGCGAGCCTTCGTGCATAGGCACAATGTGCGAGCGCCATGGCCCGATTGCCTTGGGCACTCCATAGACGACTGGCGACGACCGACGCTTCACCGAGCATGGCGCCAATCTTGACCCTAACAGGGTCGGAACCGGCATTACGGAGTAATGTTGACAAGCAGTCTCGGTGTGCCTCAACCAGGCTCAGCAGGGCCATCGGCGCGACGGCCTGCCGCTGCTGCGCAAGCATGCTCGTGACCCGGGAGAAGCTATTCCAGTCATTGTCCGCGGAATCCAATGATTCGAACAGTTCCTCGTAAATCACCTGTGCTGAAGGGCCAGCATCGGCGAGCCTTGAGTGCGCGGATTCGGTTCCCTGGTCGGATGCAGTGGCTGTCGGCCTGCTGGCAAGTGTGCGCCCTGTGCGTGTCCTCGGTATTAAGGGGTGAGGGCGGATGCTCGATTCACGGGACAAAACCTGGGGTGGACTAGCGACCCCGAGGATCACGAGCCGCTGGCTGCTGAGGGATAGGTCAAGAGCGGGGCTTGGCGGGAGAGAACTGGTGGCAGTCGGCTGCTGCTTCTTCTTGTCGAAGAGGCCGATCTCTGCGTCGGTGGCAACCTGCAGTAGATGCCGAAACGCCTGACGGCGCGGCGACCTAGGCCACGTGACCTTACCCAGTTCGATCTTGCCGATGTCGTTGGCGGTCAGCAGGTGTGAAGCCGGGACGATCTCGTTCGCCGCATTGGCGAGAGCCTCTCTGCTACCGAACAGGTGCACGCGGGCGTCGCGGAAGAGGTCGTTCGGGACCGGTGCTTGCGCGGACATGCCGCCTCCTGCAGCGCTGTGTTTAATCGAAGCGGATCAGGCTTCTCGCATCGTGGTCTGCGGTCGACCAAGTCCGCAAGGTATGGGCTTGTTGCCAGCCACTCGTCAGTGTGATTTTGATAGTCGCGAGCCAGGGGCACCTGCCGGCGAGCTTCTGACCGGTGGCGCCAGCCTGGTCCGCGGCGTCCGACGCCTACGGTCCAACGCCCTTCGGGCTTTCGGAAGGCTGGTGGTCGAATTCTCCGGCTTTGACACCGGCGACGAAGGCTCCGATCTCGTGCTCGTTATAAGTCAGCACGCCAAGGCCGGGTTGCTCAGCATCGGCGATGGTGATCAGGCCGTCTCCCTTGAAGCGCACCTCGATACGACCGTGGTGATCAGTGAACGACACGGGGCCGCCGAAGTGACCGTATCGAACGTGACAAACGAGCTCCTGGAAGTCGTCACCGGTGAACCGGAGAGTGAGGGCGTCTGGGTTCTTGGAATCTCGCACACTCACCTGCCCGGTCTCGTCGAACTTGACTTCCACACAGCCTGCGACGGTCGCCGGTTCAGCGATCATCAAGTCTTCGACGTTGGTGTCGACGGTGACAAGCTCCAGGGCCTCGGGTTCTTGGTAGGTGTAGACGGAGAACTCCGTACGGGCCTGCGCGTAACCCTGAACCCTGGCGTTCAGGGGAAGAATGCGCACGGTGACGGCCGGCATGTTGATCGTTACGCCGATAAGGTGGGTCAACTGCGCCTGCATGACCTGCGGTGGTGCGAGATGCCGATGTAGCACCGCTTCGTCGATGATCACCTCATAGGTGACAGCGTCCGCGCCCAGCAAGATCGCTTGCCGCTGCGTCCGCGCCTCGACCATACGCGCGGCCGAGAAGCGACGCGGCGTCCCTGGTCTGTCGGCTTCAGCTCGCACCCGTGCGAACTCCGGCATTTGCAGCAGACCGGGAACAAGGGCTGGCTGGTGCTGAACGATCCGGACGGCGCCCGCCTCGAGGCCCGCGATATGTGCCTGTCGTGGACCCATCTCGTCGTCGAAACGCTCCCACCAGCCCGCTTGAGCCGACCCTTTCGCTAGATTCATGATCTTCGCTGCACGAGTGGGGTTCACTCCAAGGTGCCTAGTGATCAGTTGAATGACGTCAACGCTGACCCGCTTTCTCGCGGTCTCGATATGGCTGATCTTCTGTCGCTGAGTTCCCGTTTCATTGGCAAGCCGATCGGCCGTATATCCCGCCTGGTTCCGGGCGTCGACCATTTCGGCAGCGAGTCGTAGCCGCCAAACGTATGGGCTTATTCTCGGCAATGCGACCTCCGCCGGAAATCGTTGACGTCGTGCGCCGATCTTCTAAGGTCGGGCGCAACGATGGCATCGTAACCTAGCTTTTCATAGTCGACCGACCGGCAGCAAACGCCTCGACGGCGGAAGACCAGGTCGCTTCACATAATTCCCCTCTCGATTCCCCTCTAAATTCCCCTAACATTCCCATGTTTCCGGCCTTCCACGCCTGACGGCAATGCGTGATCGTGGACCCTACGCCGACACCGAGTTACCAATTCTCGTAGCCACGGCCTGACGCATCGGAACATTCAGCGGACCGCTTCATGACGTCCTGGGAGCTTTGATGAATCGAGATACCGGCTCGACCCACCGCAACCAAGACGGATCCCGCTCGAACTCCCCGCCTTCCGAAACTGGTGACGCGCGATTGCCTGAAGACCGTCGTGCTCACGGGCGACGGCCAACCGTTCGCCGCTTCCACACCGGGCGCCTGCGGCTTGGCAACACCGAAGCACCGCGTCGCCTCCAAGGCCCGGTGCCCGACGTGGAAAGCCGTCGATCCTGCACGCAGCCGGCGTACCGAGGAGCGAAGAACCTTCTTGCTGTGTCTCTGAGGTTCGGTGTTCCGGCGGAAGCGCCACGATGACGGCGATGCCCCGCGCTGCGCCTGGGGACGCGCCGAAACGGCACGGTGATGGCGCTGACCTGCGCCGTTCGGCGGCGGGCGTCTATTGCCGGTCGCATGCAGGTTGGCGACGCTGCGTCAGGCCCCGGATCACCGGCATTGATGAGCGATCGGGTAGCGCGTCCAGCCAACTGCCACCGCGTGAAGCGACGCCGACAGAAGGAACAGGTGAAGGGAGCACGCAGATGATCGCGCATGCCGGCCTGGCGCCACTGGGCAGCCCGGATGTGCAGGCCATGCCGGTCCTCCGCCCTAGCACCCCCGAGGTGAGCCTGCAGACAATCGCTGAACGCCTGGCCGGGAAGGTCATTGCCGATCGACGTGCCGATCTGCTGATCTTGTCGGCGGAAGCCCTGGCCTGGCAGGGACATCCGGACGCGGCGCTGAAAGCAAGTCGGGGCGCAGCCGACATCACGCAACAGTCTGCCGGTGATCTTCGCCGCCGGACTCTGGCCGTCGGTGTCAGCGCCGACGTGGCCTTGCGCGTGGGCGGCGCCGACGCAGCCGATGCGTGTGCCGCTTTCGTGCACGCGGTCGCCGGCGAACAGCCGTTCAGCTGGCTCCGCTACGTCGTGGCTAGCGCGATGCAGGCGATCGCGGTCTACCAGCGGAGCCACTGCCAGGCCGGCACTCGCATGCTGGCCGGGTTACTCGGCAAGGTGGAGGCCGACACCTGCCTGTCGACGATGTTGGCTGCCGCGGCTTCGGTGATGGAGCGGGGTTGCACACCAGGAGCCGTCCTACCGCCGCTGGCTGGGTTGGTGCCGCCGCTGCCGGGTCTGCTGCTGGTGCCGGATCTGAGCAGCGAGGCCACGAGTGTCGGACCGGCGGACATCGTTGAGGCTTTCGCTGGCCGGGTTCGGCTTCATCCGGCCGCACACGCCTGCGGGCTCACCGTCGCGTCCGCGTCTGCGCCCGGCCGGCTGGGCGAGAGGAACGGCCGATGCTGACCGTTCGTGACGTCACCTTCTGGGACATCCGCTCGGTTGCCGAGGTTCTCTCGGTCACCACGCTGGACACCGCGCTCGGCCATTGGCTCGGCCCGGATCCCGTCACCCGTGGTCGGCACCTGTACGACTTCTACCAGGCCCGGGTCGTCGAGGCGATCCAGCACGGCACCGCCCGGGTCGCCGACGAGCCGGGCGAGGTGGTCGCGGCGGCGCTGTGGCTGCCCTGCTCCACCGACAGCACCCGGCATCCGGCAGCCGCCCGCGGTGAGGACGGTTTCCACCGACGTCTCGACCAGCTCGGCACCGCACGCAACGAGCCGCGCCTGTCCCAGCCGCACCTGCGGCTAGTGGGCCTGGGCGTGCTGGCCCGATGGCGGAGCCACCGTGTCGCCATCCAACTGCTCACCGAACCTGAGCCGGCCCCGCTACTACCGGCGCGGTGTGTGACCGCGGTTGATGGGCCCCTCGCCGTGCTGTGCGCTCGCTGCGGATACCGCCCGCACGGCGCACCGGTGCTCCTGGCGGCGGGCGGGGCGATCACGCAAACCATGCTGTACAGCCCCGAACTGAGCATTCCTGGCCGCCGCAACACGTCAGCTCGCCGGTACCGGGCCGGGTCCGCGCGCGTGACCAACCATGGCGGGGGCACAGTCGGCATCCGTGGGTCCCGCGAGGACAGGCGGTGACCGCGCCCCCGACACGGCGGCTCGCCGCACCGGACATGGGCCTACTCGCAGCGCATTCTTCCCGTCGCCGGACAGCTGTGCTCGTCGCGGCTACGCCATTCACCTTCTCCCAAACCCTGGGGCTTGCGATGCGGGGCCCGGCCATCTGGATCGCTGACGCCCTCGCCGTACACCGGTCACGTCACCGTCAGTCCACACCCTCCGTGCCGAACTATCGGGAGAAGCCCTCTTTGCCCACTGCTTCGTCGCTAGTGGGCGTCGGATGAGCAGCGACCGTGCGCCTGCCCCTCCCGGCATCAACATTAACGTCCCGCACTCGGCTCGTGTTTACGACTACTGGCTCGGCGGCAAGGACAACTTCGCGGTCGACCGGGCCGTCGGCGAGGCCATGATGCAGGCCATCCCCGGGATGCGGTACATGGCCGGGGAGAACCGCAAGTTCGTCCACCGGGTGGCCCGTGACCTGGTCGAACGCGAGGGCATCCACCAGTTCCTCGACGTCGGCACCGGCATACCGACGCGGCCCAACCTGCACGAGGTCGCTCAGCAGATCCGTCCGGACGCCCGGGTGGTCTATGTGGACAACGACCCGATCGTGCTGGTCCACGCCCGCGCCCTGATGCTCAGCCACCCCGAGGGCCGCAGTGAGTACATCTCGGCCGACCTGCGCGACCCGGCCTCGATCGTGACCGACCGGGCGCTGCTGGACACCCTGGACCTGACCAAGCCGGTCGGGCTGACCCTGATCGCCATCCTGATGCTGCTCGCCGACGAGGACGACCCGTGGAGCAAGGTGGCCGAGCTGCGCGACGCGCTGCCGTCGGGCAGCTGCCTGGCCATCACCCACCCGACGGCCGACTTCAACCCGGCCGAGGTGGACGCGGCGGTCGCGGCCGCCACCGGGGCGGGGATGACCCTGGTCACCCGCGCGGAGGAGCAGGTCTGTGCCTTCTTCGGCGATTGGGAACTGCTGGAGCCCGGACTGGTACCGGTCTCCGCGTGGCGCCCGGACGACCCGAATGTCGATCCCGAAGCCGCCTACTACTGGGCCGGCATAGCGCGGAAACCGTGACAGCCAACGGCACGCTCTCCGCAGGAACATTGCCCGACCGACCCATCTCTCCGCTTGTTTTTTGACCGTATTCGACCGACGGGGAAAGGCCGATGCGCACTCCAGCCCCACCTGACACCGGAAACCCGCCACGCTCGCGCACGACAAAGCCGACGTCGACACCGAACGAGACCCTACGGAGACTACGGGAGCGGACGCCCTCGCCGTTTCGCCGGGATCAGTTCATGTCGCGTTCCGAAATGGCGGAAGCCGTCAACAGGATCCTCGACGAGCTGTATCCGGACGAGAACCTGAGACCTCTGTATGTCACCCGGCAGTGGGTCGGGTTCATGGAACGCGGCCAAAACCACTGGCCCCGGAAACACCGCCGCGCCGCGTTACGGCGCCTGTTCGATGTCGCCACCGACGCGGAGCTCGGGCTGTACGTCAGCCAGAGCACCGGGCCGCTGCACAGCGATGACGAAACAGCACCGGAGACCGGGCTCGGCGCCAGCGGCCAGCCGACTAGGCCGGCCGCCATGACCAGGACCGCGCCGGCGAACGCCCACGGTTCCCCTGCCATCGACGCCACGCGACCGAATGCGGCCCGCCGATACAACTACTGGCTCGGCGGCAAGGACAACTTCGCCCCCGACCGGGAATCAGGCAACATGATCGCCGACGTGTTTCCGTCAGTAATTCAGGCCGCCCGCCAGAATCGCGCATTCCTGCACCGCATGGTCCGGTATCTCGCCGCCGAGTGCGGCGTCCGGCAGTTCCTGGACATCGGCGCCGGCCTGCCGACGCCGGACAACACCCATGAGATCGCGCAGAAGGTCTCACCGGAGGCCCGGGTGCTGTACGTCGACAATGACCCGCTGGTGATGGTCCACGCGCGGGCGTTGATGATCAGTGATCAAGTAGGCTGCACCGGTTATTTGGAAGCCGATGTCCGTGATCCCGCATCTCTGCTGCGCGATCCCATCTTCACTCGCACCCTGGACTTGGACCAGCCCGTCGCTGTACTGCTGGTCGCGGTGCTGCACTTCCTGCCCGACGACGACCAAACCGCCGACATCGTCCGGCAGTTGGTCGACGCGCTGGCGCCGGGCAGCTTCCTGGTGATCAGTCACGCCACCCTGGACCATCAGGACGGCGACGCCGTGGCTCGCTTTGAGGCGATGTCCGCCGCGGGCGAGATCGATGTCCGGCCACGGCCGGAGCACCTCATCCGCGGTTACTTCGAGGGCCTCGACCTGGTGGCACCCGGGATCGTCTCGATCGCCGACTGGCGCCCCGGCAACGACGACGAGCGGCCCAGCCCGGGTGACATCGCCATGTACGGGGCGGTCGGCACCCGATCCAAGGCGGTCAGCGCTGGCTGACACCACACCCCCGGCCGGTCGGCGATGTCGCTAGCGCGGATTGGCTCTTCACCGCCGATAAACCGGCTGGTTGATCGCTGCAATTTCAAGCATTTCTGATTGCAGCGAGCATTGCTAGGCAGCCGCGTGTTCGACGCGCTCTCACACTGATACATGCGCGAACCACGGCCGTTCCAACCGTGTTTCAGTACGCCGTTTCCAACCCTTTTTCGGCATTCCCAAGGTCCGATCAATTTGCCAGTGTGGACATGTACTCAGTGATCACTGCTGCGGCCAGGGTCTTCCCTTCTGGCAGCGGTGGGGATCGCGCCGGCTGCCATCGGCAGCATGGCCATCCGCGAGCACCGCCCGGCATCAGCGTTGGCGGCGTCACCCGGGGGATATTTCACGATGAAGACTTACCTAGCACCCACGCCCGTCTCTTGCGACGTGCAAGGCACCACGGGGCCGGCGGCACATGTCGCGGCACAGCCCCAACCGGACCAAGCCCGAGCCGGAAACCCCTGTCCCGGCAGCCGCGTTGCCGTGGCTTGGGAGGTGGTCGCGTGACCCGAGCAACCCTCGCGCGGCTGACGATGGGCACCGTCGCGGTCGGCAGCCTCGGCGTGCTGGCTAGCTCACCGTTGACGGTGCTCAACGGCGGCATCACCACCACCTATCGCACGACCGGAGTCACCGGGCAGCCCTTGGCCTTCGTCGTGGTCATGTTCGTGATCGGTTTGCTCGCCGTCGCCTACGTGGCCGTGGGCCGGCACGTCCGGCACGGCGCCCCGTTCTACGCGCAGCTGGCGCAGGGCACCAACCCGACGCTCGGACTCGCCGCAGCCGGGGTGACGTTCGTCGGCTACAACGCCTTGCACATCTCGCTGTACCCGGTGCTGGGGACCACCATGGCCGGCCTGCTCGGCGGGCCATGGTGGTTGTGGGCGCTCCTGGGTGGCGTGGCCGTGTTCCTGCTCGGCCAGTACCGCGGCAACATCGCCGCGAAGGTTCTCGGGATCGCGCTGGCCCTGGAACTCGTCGTGATGATGCTGTTCATCGCCGCCGGACTGACCCAACCTGCTGGCGGCGCCGTGTCGTTCGCTGGGTTCGCCCCGTCGAGTCTGCTGGTCCCGGGGATGGCGGCCAGCGTGATCGTGTTCGCCGTCGCCGCGTACGCCGGCATCGACACCGTTCTGGCCTTCGCCGAGGAAGCCAAGACGTTCCGGGCCCTGGCAGTCGGCACCGGCGGGGCGATCGCCGTATGCGGCGTGCTGTACTGCCTGGCCTCGTGGGCTTACAGCTCTTGGATCGGCCTCGACAACCTGCAGACCGCGGCCGGCCAGGACGACAGCCAGCCGTTAACGCTGCTCGGCACCGTCTACGGGCCGGTGATCGCCGACCTGGCCATGGTGCTGCTGGGCACCAGCGTGCTGGCCGCGATGTCGGCGTTCGCCGCCGCCGACGCCCGCATCGTGTTCAACCTGTCCCGCGAAAACGTACTGCCTGCCTGGTGCGGCAAAGTCAGCGAAGGCAGCACCGGCGGGGCCCCGCTCGGCGGCGCCACCGTGCAGGCGGTCACCGCCGCCGTCGTCCTGGCCCTGTTCATGGCCGCCGGCGCCGACCCGATGGCAACCATCTTCACCTGGCTGTCCACCATCGGCGCCGTCTGCGTCCTGGTGCTGCTGACCGCAGCAAACTGGTCGGCACTAACGTTCTTCGAACGCGGCCTCGGCGGCACCGAATCAGTGTGGATCCGGCAGGTGTTCCCGTTCACCGGCGGCATCATCGGCATCTTCGTCGTGCTGTTCATGGTCTCCAGCCTCAGCAACCTGCTCGGCACCCCACCCGGCTCGGCCACACCCTGGCTGGTCGCCGCCCCGATCATCACCGCGATCATCATCGCCACAGTGACCGGCCTGGTCCTGCGCCGCACCCGCCCCGACGTGTACGCGCAGATCGGCCGGGGAGTGCCCGACGGGCGCACCGTCCAAGACCATGTCCTCGAGGGCGTCGAGGTATGAACACCGTGACCAACCCCCGCCCGCCCCGCCCGCTGCCCCCAAACCCGGCCGGCCACCGGCAGTACGACGGCAACAGAGACCACCTGGCGCCGTACCCCGCCGAGCAGACCGACCTACCGATGCCCCATCACGGTGCAGCACAAGGCATCTTCAGTGAGCCTCGGCCCGACCACGGCACACACCACGGCTCGCGAGACCCCGGCGACGAGCAGCCAGCGGATCCGACAGAAGCTGAGCTGGCAGCACTGCGACACGAACAGGACCGCGCCTGGCGGCAGGCACGGGACGAGGAAGACCGCGCCCGGCGCCAGGAGGAACAGCGACGGCGTGACGGTGCCCTGCAATGGCAGGTGTTCCACCGCGCCTGGACGCTGTCGATCAAACACGCCCAAGCCGCCTGGGAGATGCGGATCCGGCAGCCGATCGCCCCGTACGCGGTCGCGTTCCTGTTCCGCCAGCCCACCAATGCCACACTGCCGACCCACGGGCTTCTTGAGGTGAAAGCAGCCACGAAACTGTGGCTTTCAAGCCCGGAAACCGAAGACCCCGCCGACCTTCTCGCCGCCGCCACCGACCTGGTCCGCAACCGCGACCCCGAGCAGCCGTGGGACGTACGCGACGAGCTGGCCAACCGCTGCGACGGCGGCATGCTCCCGCAAGCGGAATACCTCGGGCTGGCCATGTCGAATCTGAACACCCACACCGGCACCTTCGCCGAGGTCAGCCGAGCCGTCACCAGCCAGCTCGGTATCCCCGGCACGATCCTGTTCGTCGCCGCCGAACCCGGCCCGCAAGCCCTTCTCGCCGACCGGCGCGGCGTCAACGACCGCAACCGGGTAACCATCCACAGCCATCGCGCCCTGAGCACCCCTCAGGTGACCTCCCCGTACCCATACCTCGACGTCAGCCTCCACCGGCTGTACCAGGACGCCGTCCACGGCGACCTGCTCACCTGGATGCACGACCTCGACCGGGAGATCCGCGCCGCCGACCAGACCCGTCGCGCCCTCACCACACACCCGGCCCGCCGGCAGGCCGGCCCCACCCGACGCGACAGCCGACGGAGATCTCAATGAGCCTCGACGACCTCACCCGCCCCGCCCCGGTCGACCACACCACGACGCCTCAAGCGGCGCCCGGCCGCGCGGCCGCAGCAGCTGACCGCCGCTACAACCTGGCCTTCCCCGGCGCCACCGACATCACCTACCCCGCCCTCGCCGAACTGCTCACCACCCGGCTGCTCAACAACGTCGGCGACCCCTGGCAGCCCGGACACGGCCCCAACCACACCAAAGAGGCCGAACGCGACGTCGTACGCTGCATCGGCCAACTATTCGGCGCCGGCGACGACGTGTGGGGCTACGTCACCACCGGCGCCACCGAAGGCACCCTGCACGCCATCGACGAAGCCCTCACCGCCCACCCCGACACGATCATCTACGCCTCCACCGCCGCCCACTACTCGGTAGCCAAAGCCGCACGCCTCGTCCGTGCACCGCTGACATTGATCGGCACGAACCAGCACGGCCGGATGCGGCTCGCCGAACTCCGTCACCACCTCACCGCGAACCGCCAGCGCGCCGCGATGATCGTCGCGACCGTCGGGACCACCGAACGGGAAGCCGTCGACGACGTCGCCGGCATCACCACCCGCTGCGACGACCTCGGCATCCGCCGGCGGCGCATCCACGTCGACGCCGCCCTCGCCGGTATCCCCCTGGCCCTGCTGCCCGTCGCCCGTCGCCCGACGTTCGGTTTCACCGCCGGCGCCACCAGCATCGTCATCTCCGGGCACAAATTCCTGTCCACCCTGATGCCCTGCGCCGTACTGGCCTACCCACGCCCGCCGACCGGCCACACCCAGCAGCCGATCCCCTACATCGGCGCCGCCGACACCACCATCACCGGCTCCCGATCCGGACACACCCCACTGCTGCTGTCCCATGCCCTGTTCCACCACGGCATCGACGAACACCGCGCCCGCGCCAACGGCGCGCGCGACCTGGCCGCCCACACCGTTGACGCCCTGCACCGCATCGGCTGGCCCGCGCAACGCCTTCCCGACGCCTTCACCATCACCCTCGATCAGCCCGCCACGCCGCTGCCACGACCCTGGGTCCTCGGCGGCGACAGCCACACCGGGCGAATCATCTGCATGCCCGGCATCGAACCAGCGTGGATCGACGAACTGCTCACCGACCTCGCCCACCAGCGCCGCGGCCGCACCATCCCCAGCCCTCGCCGACCGTCAGCACCGGCCCGGGCCACCAACACACCGCGCTAGCCGCAGAACACCGCAGCCACCAGCACCCGGGCAGCGCGGCAAACCAGGACTCGAGCTGCCCGCCTCGCCCGGCAACTGCCATCCGGCACCTCCACTACAGCGCCGCGGGCCTCGTCCCGCTGCCCACTGCCTATCGCCCGACGAGAGCCCGATGACTACCTCTCAACCCACGCCGGCTACAGGCCAGAAACCGATCCCCCACCTCAAGTACCCGAAACTCACCCCGACGCAGTACGCCATGATCCGGCGAAAAATCCTCAACCGGCACCGCAACGGCGCCCCACTCGCCGCCATCGCCCGCGACGTCGGCCGCGGCACCAAATTCATCCGCAGCGTTCTCACCGAAGCCGGCGTGCAGATCCGCAAACAACGCACCGCCGGCCCACGCCTACGCCCAGGATCCGTGGCCGAAAAGCAAGCCGCCGCACGCGTCGGCCGCATGTACAGCGACGACAAGAAATCGATCCGCACGATCGCTGCCGAGCTCGGCGTCTCCTACGGGACCGCCCACCGGCTGCTGCACCTCTCCGGCGTCGAGATCCGCAACCGTGGCGACTGGCGCCGCCAACCGACATCAGCCGCGCCCCGCGAGGACCGATGAGACCCGACAACCACGAGCCGACGCCACGGCATGACCTCGTCCACCCGCCACCGCCAGCGCCGCCGCCCGGACCAGCCGCTCATGACACACCGATGCCGGCGACACCCCGCCCACCCACTCCGGGGTCGCCGCGCCGAGCCGCCACCGTCACCCGCCGCCGGCTGACCGGTCAGGTCGTCGGCAACACCACGCTCGCCTGCTTCTTCGGATGCCTCGTCCTGCTGTTCGGCTGGGCGGCCACCGTTCTCGCACAGCGATACGGCAGCTCGGCGCTCCTGGCCGCCCTGTCCCTGGCCTGCCACGCGACGCTGGCCACCGCCGCCCTGGTTCTGGCCGCCATGATCGCCGCCAGGGCCAGGCACCGCCGGCCCACCACGTCGCTGTTGACCGCAGCATCCCGGCTCGCCTGGCTGCACCTCAGCGTCGCGCTCGCCGTGCTGCTGCTCATCGCGATCACCAGCCCGTACGTCGTGCCTCTCGCGCTTATCCCGGTTGTGTTGGCCGGCACCGCCGGGCTGTTCCTGCTCAACACCCGTGACGCCGTGCGCCGCTATGCCGACAACGTGCCTCGGGATGCCGATGAGGTCGTGACCGGCGCCCGGCTGGAGTGAGACAAACCGCAGAAAGACATCCAGCCGCACATCTCTCGCACCACGAACTACATCCGTCAAGACCTGCCCGCCGGAAAGGACACGTCACGTGGTCTACAGCCCTCATCGCCGATACCGGATACAGTGCTGCCTCGGCCGGCCCCAGCCCCAGCAACTCCGCCAGCCCACCGCAGTGAGCCTCCCGCCGTACTTCGCCCCCACCGCGGCCCTCCGCCAAAACCTCGATGCGCTGCCCCACGCCATCGACACAGCACGTCAGCTGCTGACCGAAGGCCGCACCGCGGCCGCGGCTCAACTACTGAGCCGGCACCTCGGCGGCATCGACCTCACCAGGGTGCCCGGCAACCCCATCCTCATCGGCGCCTGCACCTTGTACGCGCCACTCACCCACGGCCACCGACAAGTCCACGTCGCCCGGTACGCGTACGACCCCGCCCGCCGCCTCCACCAGGACCACCACCCCCGGCTGCTCGCCGCCATGGAAACGCTCGCCGAAGTCCTGCACCAGCAGGGCGAATGCGAGGAATCCGTCATGCTGCGCTGCGAGCTCATCACCACCTACCTGCAGCTCAACCGGCCCAGCGACGACCTCCTGATCCGGGCAGCCGTGGCCGGCTGCCTCCACGACAGCGGCCACTGCACCGGCGCAGCAGACGCGATCAGCCCCGCCTGGCTTCTGTGGCGACGACGTCCCGACGTCAACGGCGCAAACCCGACCGGTGAGACCGTCCTACGCACCTATCTGCGGATCCTCGACGGCTACCGCCGCCACGCGGACCTCGCACTCCTCCGCGACGAAGCCCGCCACACCCCCTCGCCTCACTACTGCCCGGCCAGGCCAAGATCCGCTACTTGCCGGACGCCGAGACCACCTCGCGCCACCGCCCTGTCTGCGCCTACCGCCCCCATCGCCTCGGCCACGCCGAAACGCACCAAACGTGGTGACCGAAATTCACCGGCCCATCCGCCTCGCAGCCGTCGCGCAGAGCCGGCCCAAATGCGAGCCACCGGCGCGCCGGACGAGACACAACAGACACGCACCTGCCCGGTTCGAGTTGCGCAGTGCCCCACACGACCCTCGGACCGGGCAGGCCCAGCCGCCGTGCTTCACCCCCACCCCAGCACCCGGGCGTCTACCAGTGCATCAGTCGCGGCGCCCGCAGCACCACCGCTTCCGCCCTGGCCACGATCCGCTTAACCGAAAGGGAGCTTCACCCCCATGAGCAGTACCGAGAACACCACCACGACCAACGTGCCCCCCGTCGCCGACACGCGCCGACACGCTGAGTGCTTCACCGAACCGGCAGCCGGAACCCGGCGACCGCCGCGGCTGTCAGGTCGGCAGATCGTGCTGTCCGACGAGGCCGACCTCAGGCGTACCCGCAGGTGGCTGACCCGGCTGCTCGTCTTCGACCGTTCCCACGGCTGCTGGGTACTGCTGACACCCGGCGACGACCACGCGTTTCTGCTGCTCGACGACATGAACCAGCAGCTGCACACAGCCACGCAGGTCCAGGACGCTCAACAGTGGGCCGCACAACTGATCGAACGCGAGGACCGGCACGAGTACGGGGATTCGTCGGCGATCCCGCTGACAGTGACCGCATGGCAGCCGGTCCGGTACGCAGCACTTGACGGCTACGCCCCGCTGACCAACTTCACCCCACGGTGCGAGATCGGCGGCGACCTCGACCCGGCAACCGGACGCGACTGCCCCTGCCAGCCGACAACCACCAGCATGGTCAACACCCCGGACAAGACTGCCACCAGAAGCAACGGCAACTGACCGCCGCACACCGTTTCGACGGCCGGTCCACCCGGCGAAGCCTCCCGCCACCACCCCCAGCCTCCGGTGGCGCGACCCGGTGAGCGTGACCGAACATCCTCTTCCTCCGAAGCCCGGTCACGCCCACCCCTGCACCCGGCCACGTCAGGCACGCGCACGACCACACACCAGCCACAACCGCCCGCCCCTGGCCTGGCTCGGCCCGGATCCCAACCCGTCACTACGTCCTTGAAAGCAGTCCCGATGATGCGACTCACCAGACGACCCCGGCGTAGCCGGCCCGCTCCCGCCGCACCAGCCCCCGCCGGCACCGTCGGCGCGACCCCTTCGGGCACCGTGTACGCGATACGCCGGGACTGGGCCGACGGCACCCACGAATTCGTCAGCCCCGCCACCACCCTGACCGACGCCGCCGACCTGTTAAACAGCCAGCACACCCGATGGCGGCGCTCACCCTGGCGACCCCACCTGTGCGTGGTCCTGATCAGCGGCCGCGACTTCTGGCTGCACGCCCACCACCGCAGCCACTGCAAAGCGCCGGACTGCCCCACCACCGGAGCACCCGCATGAGTCACCAGCCAGGCGACCCGCTGCGGCAGCCGCTCCCGCCGCACCCGCCCATCGACTCCACCCGGCCGCACCCCGCCCGCCGCTACAACTACTGGCTCGGCGGCAAAGACACCTACGCCGCCGACCGCCAATCCGGCGACGCCATCGCCGCCCGGTTCCCGGGCATCGTCACCGCCGCACGCGAAAACCACCGGTTCGCCGCGCGTGCCGTGCGTTACCTCGCCCAACGCCACGGCGTCGACCAGTTCCTCGACATCGGTACCGTCCTGCCCACCGACCGGCACCCGCACCACATCGCCCAGCAGATCATCCCGGACTCCCGCGTCGTTTACGTCGACAACGATCCCCTCGTGCTGGTTCATGCCGGCGCCCTGCTCAGCAGCACCCCACCCGGGCGCACTGCCTACCTGCAGGCGGACCTGTGCCAGCCCGGCGCCATCCTCACCAGTGATGAGCTGACCGGCACCCTTGACCTGTCCCGGCCGGTCGGGCTGCTCCTGGTCGCCGTCCTGCATTTCCTTGTCGACGACAAGCAGGCCTACGCCAGCGTCCGGACCCTGCTCCGCGCGCTCGCCCCCGGCAGCTTCCTCGTGCTGTCGCACGTCAGCTATGACCTGCTTCCCGCCGATACCCGGACAGCGCAGACCGACACGGCCTATCCCGGTAAAGACGGGTTCACCAGCCGCACCCGCACCCAGATCGGCCGGTTCTTCACCGGCCTGCACATGCTCAAACCCGGGCTCACCCCGGTCAGCCACTGGCACCACGACCCCCACGACCCACCAGCACCGGCCGACGATCAGGCACCCGTCTACGGCGGCGTCGCCCGCAAACCCTGGTAACCCGCCATGACCACCGATGATGACCAGCCGGCCCTGTGGCATGACCTCATCCACCCCGCCCCACCGGCAACCTCTGCCACCACCGCACCGCCCACAGCCGCCCGCCCCCGGGCGGCCATCACGCCGCGCCGTGATGCCTCGCGGCGATCCGCCCAACCGTGCCCCAACCGCCGCCTGACCCGCCGTGCCATCGAGAACGGTGTCAGCGCCGGCTTCCACGCCGCGCCCGCCATGTTCCTCATCTGGCTGGCCACCGAAGCTGCCCCGCACGACACCGGTCTTGCCGCCGCCATCGCAGCGATAGCCGCGTGGTGCACCCTCGGCGCCCTCACCCACACCGTGACCGCCGCTATCGCCATCCGCAGCCGACACCACCAGCCCACCACTGCGTTGGCCACCACCGCGACCTGGCTCATCAGGCTGCATCTCTGCGCCGCGTGCGCCACCGTGCCCGCCGCTGCCGTCTACAACCCCATAGCCGTCCCCGCAGCCCTCACCGTGCTGTTCGCGGCCACCTTCAGCTGGCTGCTCCTCGTCGAGACCCGCGACACCATCACCGGCCACCGCCAGCACACCCACGACATCCGCTGCCAACCCACCGACAGGTCAACCACCCGTCGGTCTCCCCCGCACCGGACGTCCGATGAACTCCACCCCGACATATAACCCAGCCGGGTGACGACATCGGCGAGTCCACCGAAAACGAACTCACCTGCGACCTACGGGCCACCCTCGGCCCAAGCCCGCAGGTGGACCGTCAATCCGGGCAGTCACCCATCCCAATACGCACAACGAGGATCGATATGCAGCCCGTGCGACGGAGGCTTACGGTGTGTATCGCCGCAATGGTGCTACTGGCGGCAGGAACGTTAGCGGCCGGCTGCTCCATGGCCGGCCTCGCCGTCACTTTCGCAGTAGCCCACGAGCACATAAATGTTTTCGTCACCGCGCTGGAATGGTCCGGAACCACTCTGTGCCTAGCAGCAGCCTTGTTCCGAGTTAGCAACCATGCCCAGGGACCAAGACCTCGAGCTAGTCGCCACCGCCGCTTACTGCGCAGGCTGAGGTGCCCACATCGGTAAAGCCGGCACGTCGAGCGGCCCTCCGGCACGTGACGCAAAGGGGCGTCCATGATCAGCCGGCCCCACACCATCGCCTGTCGGTCATGTGCTGCTGCGCCAAGCCGGCGGTCACCGTGCAGCGACACCAAGTACGACATCACGACGTGGCACGAGCGACGATCAGCGTCTTGCAGCCCCACCGGCATTTGTTACTCTGATAGTCGTACGCATGTTCGATACGACCGCGAATCGGCTCGCACATGCGCAGGTGGCTGCCCTTCCCCGCAGCACAGTGAGACGCGGGAGCAGGCGTGGACACATCCTGGATCGGCGACGGCCGCATCAGCGGTGCCGCCGACGGGCGCGCCGCCCTGGATCGGGTCAATGCGACCGCTCAGACTCGCGGAGCCACGGCCCTGCTCACGCGCCCGGTACAGACAGCAGCGGAAGCGGCGCTTACTGCCCCGGACGCCTCGCGCGCCGTCCCGACCCATCCTGATCTGAATCAGCTCATGCCCTGGCCGGGCGGGATACGCCGCGGCGCCACCGTCGCCGCGGTCGGCTCCACATCGCTGATCATGGTCCTGCTCGCCGGGGCGCTGAAAGACACCGGCGCGTACGCCGCTGTGGTAGGCATGCCCGCGTTCGGCGCGCTATGCGCGAGCGTCGACCACAGCATTCCACTCGGCCACCTCGCCCTGGTCCCAGAGCCGGGCCCGGACTGGCCGACCGTCGTCGCCACACTCCTGGATGGCGTGGACATAGTCGTGGTGCAACCACCGGTCGGCACTGCCGCCGCGATCATCCGCTCGCTGCAGGCCCGAGCCCGCCAGCGCGGTACGGTGCTCGTCTCGACGCAGGTATGGACCGGAGCCGACCTCACCCTGCAAGTGACCGGCCGCCGGTGGCACGGCCTCGGACGAGGGCGAGGCCGTCTGAAGTGGCAGGAGCTGGACGTGCAGACCAGCGGGCGGGGTAGCGCTGCACGCCCCCGCTCGACCACGCTCACTCTGCACTACCGACCGCCTGTGATTGTCCCGCCGCCAGCTCGCCGCCTCGCGCCGTCATCCACCTTGCCAGAACCGCTTGCGAACGGACACTGGGGAAACCTTGAGACCCGACCAGCGTCGAGCCCGTGGGCAGCACTCAACGATCGAGCCACCTGACCGACTTTGGCGTTGGGGGTTCAGCGACTCGGCTGCGGCGTCGCCCTACACGCGGACAACCGCCGCCGACGCCACACCACTGTCGGCGAACTCGCAGCGATCACCCGGTTCGGACATCACACCTGGGTCAGCTGTCGATACGGCTTGGACAAGGCGGCCCTGGATAAGATCCGCATTGTGGAATTCGTTTTCATTGAGAAGCGACCGGGGCCGGACGAAGACCGATACGGCTGGGAACCGTTTGCCGAGAGCGACGAATTCAGCCGCGACTGGTGGCGTCATCAGTTCGACCCCGAGGACCCCTATATTCTGCTCGAAGTTCGTCTCGGTGAGGTTGAAGTGGCACGCCTTGATCTTGAACCGGGAGTGGTGATCGACGAGGCCTACGCGACCCCTGAGCTCGGCACGACGACACTCGAGATCGGGTTTTTCGAGGTGGCGCAGTCGCAGAGGCGTCGAGGTTTCGGCACCGTAATCATGCTAGGACTTCATGTTCGGTATCCGGACCGTCGGCTGCTGGCATTCAGCCAGGAAGCCGATGAGTTCTGGGCATCATTAGGGTGGCGGCGATACGACCACCCAGACGGCCCCGACGCCCACCGCCCGCTGTTTATGCAACGGGCACCCTGATGGTGAAACGACGACTCCCGGCGCATCCGCGCCAATAGGGGCGGCGTCTCCGTCGGCCAACGATCTGTGACTTTCGGCCGTCGCTGGCACTGACTGGCAATCCCCTGAAACCGTAGAGACTTTGATCTTGAGGTTTTTAGATCTTGATGGTCTGGGAAGAGTGGCGGCGTAGCCGCCTCCTTCTCTGGATCTTCATGCCACCCGTTCGGCACGGACCCGGGCCTCGTAGACCGCCGGCGGGAGCCGGCCTGCGGTCGAGTGCCGTCTGTCGTGGTTGTACTCGTCGATGAACGCGGCGACCGCGGTGCGGGCCTGGGCCCGGGTGGCGTAGCGGCCGGCGTCGGCGAGCAGCTCGAACTCCAGGGTCGAGTTGAACGACTCGGCGACCGCGTTGTCCAGGCCAGAGCCGGTGCGGCCCATCGATTGGCGCACCTTGGCCCGAGCGCAGGCCGCCTTGAACAGGTTGCCGGTGTATTCCCCGCCCTGATCACTATGGAAGATCACCCCGGCCACGTCACCACCACGGACCGCGATCGCAACCTGCAACGCGGCCGTCGCGAGGGCGGCGTCGTGGTGGGCACCCATGGCGAACCCGACCGCCCGGCGTGAGTGCAGGTTCAGCACGGTGGCAAGGTAGAACTTGCCCTGCTCGCACGGGATCTCAGTGAGGTCACCGACCCACGCCGTGTTCGGCTCGCTCGGCGGGCTGAAGTTCCGGTTGAGCAGATCCGGCGCCTTACGCGCGGACTTGTCCGGCCGGGTGAGATTGCGGCGGCGACGCTTCGGCCGGGCGGCCAGGTGCTGCTCGGCCATGATCTTGGCGATCGTGTTCACGCTGACCCGCCAGCCCATCGCCCGCAGATCATCGGTGATCCGCGGGGACCCGTAACGGCCCTTGCGCCGGTTAAACAGCGTGACGACCAGGGTGGTCAGCGCCTGCCGGCGGGCCCGGCGCAGCGACGTGTCGCCGGGCAGCCACTTGTACAGCCAGGCCGGCGACACACCGAGTGCCCGGCACGAGACCGCGTACGGGATGCCGTGCTGTGCCCTCTGAACGGCGATGAACCCGGCCATGGCTACCGGCCCATCGAGTCCTCGACCCAGAGGGCCAGACTGCGCTTGAGTACGTCACACCGCATCCGCAGCTCGGCGTTCTCCCGACGTAGCCGGGCCAGCTCGGCCCGCTCGTCCTCACCCAGCCCGTCACCGGCGCCATTCTCCCGGCGCCGCCGGTCCATGTTCACCCAGTTCGCCAGGGTGCCGTCCTTGATCCCCAGGTCCCGGGCCACCTGCGCGATCGGCTTGCCGGTCTCCCGGACCAACCGCACCGCACCATCTCGGAAATCCTGATCAAACCTTCGTCGTGTCTCCGCCATCGCCGATCACCAATCCCTTAAGGCGATGTCTCCACGTTACGAGGGGAAGCCCAGACCAGCGGCAGTGAACTGCTGCGTTGCGCCGGGTTTCGGCGATAGTTGGCACCGATTTTCGGTTCTGGGTGGCACTGGTACGGCTTTTTCGGTGGTGTAGTCACCCGTGGGGAGCAGGTTGGGGTGACCGGTGGGTCGGCGTAGGTTTCGATGCTGGTGTGCCTGCCAGAGAGCGCAGCGTTGACCTGGACGTGGGCCCGGTGCCGTTGGCGCCGGGTAGTTGGTCGGATGCGTGCGGTTGGGCCGATCTGGCTGTGCTGCTGGGTGGACTTGATCAGGTCCGCGGGGAGTTGGACGTACGGTCTGATTGGTCTCGGCGGTGGACGGCTTCGTGGCGGTACGACGGCGGCGCGGTGTCGAGCCCGGTACGCGATCTTGGGGCGATGCCGTCGGCGGGTTGTGAGCCGGTACGCCGTTTCAGCTGGGCCTGTGACCAGCGACATCGGCCTGGCCTGCAGTTCTTGGTGAGCACGGGCCGGCATCACGGGTTCGAGTCGTTGGCGGAGGCTCGGCTGCTGCTGGCGTTGGATTTCGCCGGGACCTGGTGGACGTGCTGGCCCAGCGACCAATACACCGATCAAACGGTCACTGCCGTCGACGCGCGGTCGTGACCACCATGGGCAGGTGGGAGCCGAACTGCGATAGCCAGAGACGTCGACCGAAATGTGCTCGACGCATCCGGCGCGTTGCCGGAGCCGGCGCTCGGACTGACGACGTCCAAGGGCGGCGCGCATGCCCGGAATATGATGCGGCGTGACGTTTACACCCCGAGCCGCGTGGGCCGACACCCCAGAGCCGGTACGAACTGCGCTCGCCGAGGCCCTCGGCACAACGATCGTCGCTCACCAGGATCTGCACGGCGGCATGTCACCCGGGCCGGCAGCGGGCCTGCAACTGGCCGACGGGCGACAGGTCTTCGTCAAGGCCGTGTCCGCCGAGGTCCGGGCGCACAACCACAAGATGATTCTGCAGGAAGCCGGAATCCTGGACGCCCTGCCAAATTCGGTGCCGGCGCCTCGACGCCTCGCGACCGTCGAACATGGGTCCTGGGCCGCACTGGCTACCACCTGGGCGCCCGGCGCGACGAAGGCGTCATGGACCGATGCATCGATCGCGGCTGTCACCCAGGCATGCCGGGCAGCGAACGGGCACCGGGCGCCAGACATGCTCCCGCCAGTGTCCCAACGCATCTTCGACTTCGACGGCTGGACGCGCTTGCTCGAGATCGGCACGCGCGACGAATGGGAAGCGGCCTACGCGGAGCCGGCGGCCGAGATGGTGGCCGGGTGGGACCACTGGACGACAGGCGATGCATTGGTCCACCGCGACCTCCGTCTCG
The DNA here is from genome assembly GCF_042666575.1 of Actinoplanes sp. GCM10030250. Classification (NCBI taxonomy): domain Bacteria; kingdom Bacillati; phylum Actinomycetota; class Actinomycetes; order Micromonosporales; family Micromonosporaceae; genus Actinoplanes; species Actinoplanes sp. GCM10030250. Next base: position 176,149 of record NZ_JBHTDO010000010.1, read on the forward strand.
ACAACACGACAGTCGACGAGCAAGGCACAACGGCGGTACTGCTCGACTGGGCATATGCGGCGGCCGGCGCCCCGTGGATCGATCTCGCGCAGATGGCGGCGGACGTGGTCGCCACCGGACACTCCCTCGGTCAGCAAGCGGCAACGGAACGCGCGTATCGGCTGTTGTGCTCGTTGCCCGCTGAGGCATCGCGCTTCGTCGTGGGCTTGGCCGGGATGTGGTGCATTCGCGCCGCGACGGTCCCGGACACCTTCAATCCGAGCATTTCCACCTGGCGCCGCGCAAGATCAGCTGCGCTGCGCCCGCTGGTGACCCGCCTGATCGCCGACTTTTCGACATCACGACGTCGTGATCTCCGCGGCTACTGATGCCACCACCGCCGGCAGTCACAGCGGTGCCAACTACCGCAGAAAAGTGCCAGCTAAGACCGAAAGTCACACGATCTTGATCACCAGAGACGCTGTCACCAGCGACAACGACTTCGAACGCTTGTGCCAATCATCAGGTTTCTGTGGGTCCGATTTAGGGCCTTAACGCACAAAAGGGCGGCGCGCAGTGGATGTCCCGATCGTTCGGCAGGTGTCTAAAGCCATGCTGAACAAGGGATCCACGTGCGCGCCGCTACGGTTATCAACCGTCTTCTGGGTTTCAAGGCAACGGTCGTCGAGGGCGTACGTTTCGAGGGGACCGTGATGGTCGTTTCGGTCCGGTTGACATCGTTGATGCTGGTCTGTCCGTGCGGTCGCACGAGCCGGGCGCGGTATGACCGGTCCCGGCGCAGGTGGCGCCACCTGAACTTCGGCCGTTCCGCGGTAGTGATCGAAGCCGAGATCCGCCGGGTCGACTGCCGTGGATGCGGACGGGTCCGTACCGAATGGACACCCTGGGCGCGGCCCGGGTCCCGGTTCACCCGCGACTTCGAGGACATGGCCTGCTGGCTGGTCAAACGCATGTCCAAGACCGGCGTGGCGAAGCTGCTGGGTACCACCTGGGCGAAGGTCGACGCCCTGGTACGCGCACTGGTCGATGTCCACCTCGACAGCGACCGGCTCAGCAAGCTCTACCGCATCGGCGTCGACGAGATCGCCTACCGCCGGGGCCGTAAGTTCCTGACCGTGGTCGCCGACCATGACACCGGCCGGGTGCTGTTCGTCGGCGAAGGCCGCACCCAGCACGTATTCGGAGACTTCTTGGCGTCGCTGGGCGAAGACGGCCGGGCCCGGATCGAGGCGGTCAGCATGGACATGACGCCGATCTACCGCAAGGCCGCTATCACCCACATCCCGCACGCCAAGGTCTGCCTCGACCCGTTCCACGTCATCAAATGGGCCGGCGAAGCCCTCGATCTGGCCTACCAAACCTGCCGCGAGCAGGGCGTAAAGATCAGCGTGGACACGATGACACCCACCCAGACCTGGCAGAAAGTCCGCGGCGCCCTGCGCCAGCCAGGCGAGAAACACGACCCGACCCGCGCCGCGATCATCGAGCAACTGCGCCGCAAGCATCCGCGGCTGCACCGCGCCTGGCTGCTGAAAGAGGAACTCCGCCGGCTCTACCAGGTACCGGCCGCCGACGCCGCCGAGCATCTGCGCCGCTGGACGAACAGGGCCCGGCGCAGCGGCATCAACGCCTTCGTCACCCTCGCCAAACGGCTGCGCCGCCACCGCGACGGCGTCCTCAACGCCATCGATCTGCAACTGTCGAACTCGCTGCTCGAAGCCATCAACGCCGGCATCCGCCTGATCCAACGCCGCGCCCACGGCTACGCCGACCTCGACAACCTCATCGAAATGATCCACTTCTGCCACGGCGGAGTACCTACTCAACTACCCACAGAAACCTGATGATTGGCACGCTTGTACGATCAGCTCCGTGGGAACCAGCCGGCCGGAACGCCAGACGCCCCTGGCGCGCACCGCGTACATCGCCGCGCTACGCCGGTTCGCTCACGCGCACACCGCCCTGCTCCTGCACGGTGTCCCCCTCGACCCGGGCACTCGGATCCGCGAGTGGACCAGAGCGGACGTCGCCGTGCTCCGCGAACTACACGAGTCACTGGGCCAGGTGCTCGAGACGCGACGCGCGTGGGACCGGCTGCGTCACGACCGCAGCCCGCAGCACTGAACCATCGACCCGGCGGGCAGGCCCAGAAGCACCAACGGCCGACAGGATCATGGCATCAACCGCCACAACTCGATACGCCCAGTACCGCCGCGAGCCGCGTCCCAGGCGCAGGTACAACTCTCCCGGCCACCCAGCCCGACCGACCACACTCACTTGGCCGGTTTCGGGTTCCTACACCGCGCCGGGCCGTCAGCGTCACCGATCGGCCGGCTCCGCAGCATCGGAAATCTGCCGGTACATGTCCGCGACCCTGGCCCCGCGCTGCCTACGCACCCGTTCCAGCACCAACGCCAGCACGGCAATCACGGCGCTGACCGCGGCCGCTGCTCCGACAACCGCGAGCAGCCGCAGCAGCCAATCAGCCCACACCGGCTGCTCCACCAACACCGCCGAGATGCCGCCCGAAGCCGCCAGCACGATCGACACGCCGCCGGTCCGCACCAGAACCCTCTCGACCCGGCGAAGGTCGTAGCCCGAGCCGGACGACATCCACCGCATGCCGGTACGGCAAAGCACCAGGGCGGCTACCGCGAGGGCTGTGGCCAGGACGAGCTGCCACGCGTATCCGCCGGGCGCAGCAGCACTGCCGAGCACCACCCACAACACCGCATCGATCAGCGCGATGCCAACTCCGAATATCGCGATCGTCCAGGCGAGCGCTGGCCGTCGTCGTCGCACGGCCGGCAGCAGCAGCGCGACTGCGGCCGCCTGTCCGGCCGCCGCCAGGCTGCCAGCGGCGCCGCTCCACCCCAATGCCTCAGTCGGCCATCCGCCGCGATACACGACCGCGGCCGTAACAGCGATGCGGATCAGGCCGTACCCGACCAGGATGGCCATCACCGGCAGCCAGTCCCCCAGCTCCGCGGACAGCCGCCAGTGCCTGAACCGCCCCATGATCCACCGCATGATCACCCCGCGACCCGTCGACTACCGGTCGCACCGAACGCTACTTGCCGCGTCCACACCGATCCAGCACCGTGGTCCCCCAACGGGCGAGCGCGGTCAGCGCCGGCACGACGGCAGCTTCGCGAACTACACGCGCGTAGTTCAGTCCGAGCGGGTGACCTTGGCTGCCAGGTCGGGTAGGCAAAGTGGGTGACCGAAGCCCTGCCCGATCTGATTCCGCCGATGTTGGCCGCCGCCGGTGCGCTGCCAGCTGGCGCGGGCTGGGCGTTCGAGTTCAAGTACGACGGCGTACGCGCCGTCTCATACCTGCACGACGGAGCGGTACGAGTGATGTCACGCAACCACAACGACATCACCACGAACTACCCCGAACTTGGCGACCTCGGCCGCCTGCTGTCCGGGCACACCGCGGTCGTGGACGGTGAGATCGTCGCCCTGGACCCCGGTGACCGGCCGTCGTTCGCGCAATTGGCGAACCGCATCCACGTCGCCCGGCCCACTGAGGCACTGCTGACCGCGGTGCCGGTCGTCTACTACGTGTTCGACCTGCCCCAGCTCGACGGCCGATCCATGCTCGACCTGCCCTACGAACAACGCCGCGACCTGCTCGCCGGCCTCACTCTCGACAGCCCCGCGGTGCGGACGCCGCCGCATCTCGTCGACAAGGACGGCCACGCCGTGCTGCGCGCCGCGGAACTCGGCGGGCTCGAAGGTGTCGTCGCGAAACGGCTCGGCTCCCCGTACCGGCCGGGGAAACGCTCGAGCGACTGGACCAAAGTGCCGCTCGTGCGTACCCAGGAAGTCCTCGTCATCGGCTGGAAGCCGGGCGAGGGGCGCCGGGCCGGCACCATCGGCTCCCTGCTGCTCGCCGTCTACGACCAGGCCGATCAGCTGACGTTCGCCGGACACGTCGGCACCGGCTTCACCGACGTCATGCTCCGCCAGCTCAGCGACCAGCTGAAACCGTTGCATCGCGCCACTCCCGCTGTCGCCGACGTGCCACAGGAGCACGCCCGGCACGCACACTGGGTCGAGCCCGTCCTGGTCGGTGAAGTCGCGTTCCGGAACTGGACCCCCGACGGGCGGCTGCGACACTCGGCGTGGCGTGGCCTCCGCACCGACCGGCCACCCCGAGCCGCGCGCCGCCACGACCACCCCGCCACTGCTCCACCTCCGCCGCGAACGGCACCGCAGCGACAAGAAACCGTGGAAGGAGCGTTCGAAACGGTGGACCGGCGATGGCGCGTCGAGGCCATCCGTCGGGGCCGCGACCACTTCTACCGGCTCATCAACGTGCCCGCCGACAACACCGCCGACGGTCTGGCGATCGCCACCGTCGAGCGGCTCCTCACCGAAGCGGGCGTCGACATGGCCGACCTGGTCCCCGCCGATGCCGCGCCGGCCCGCAGCGTAGGCGCCGCCTGACCGCCCACCCCCGAGCGAGGCCGGCCCAGACCGGCTCCGTCGCCGTCATCCCATGCGCGAGCCGATCATCGTGGCGGGCTGCATCCGCAGCTGATCCGGTATGCGCGGCGCGGCCTTGAACACGAAAGCACGCCGAGCGGCGGCGAAGCCGCTGCGGTCGTCGAAGATGTCGCGGCTCATTTCGGCCAGTTCGCGCAGCTCGTACACCGCGACCGGCATCGGCTGGGTGTTCTGCCGCGCCTGCTTCGCCTCGCACATCCGTTGTGCCGTGACGGGGTCGCTGTGGCGGTGCGCGAGTTCGGCGAGCCACCGCATCCATGCCTCCGGGTGACGCGGGCCGACCGCATCGACCAGACCCATCGATGCGGCCTGCTCGGCGGTGACCGGCAGCTTATCGGTGAGCAGCCGCTGTGCAGGCTCCACGCCGACGCGGCGCGGCAGTGTCCAGGTGTGCAATTCGGAGCCGTACAGGCCGATGTCGTAGTACGGGTTGAGCACGATCCCGGCCCGGGCGGCCACCACGTCTGCGCCCAGTCCGAGCATCACCCCGCCGGCGCCGGCGTTACCCGCGAACGCCGTGATCACCGGCTGGCTCGTGCATTCGATGATCTGCCGGCAGACGGTGTTGATTGCTTGGATGTTGTCCCACGCTTCCGCGGCGGGGTCGGCGGCAGCCTCGATGCTGTTCAGGTCAATGCCGTTGGAGAACATCTCGGTGCTGCTGGTCAGCACCAGGGCACGGGTGTCCTGGGTCGCGGCGTGCCGCACCGCTGAGGCGAGCCGCCGGCACTGCTCGGTGGACATCGCCCCGTTGTAGAAGTTGATCGTCAGCCAGCCGATCGCCCCCGCAGGCCGGTAGGTGATCTCCCGTAGCCCGTCTGGCAGGCCGTGCCCGCGGGCGAGCGGGGCGGCACTGATCAGCGGCGGCGCCATTCGCCGACGCTGCTGCCGGGGCTGGCGCGGCAACACGCTGGTGGCAGGCAGCTTGATGCCCAACCTTGAGCCGGCGTCGGCGCGGCGCAGCCGCCCCAGCCACACGCTGCCGTCGCCGGTGGCGACCTGAACTGCGCCCATTCGGCGGGCCAGCAGCCGGCCCGGTGTGGCCGGGAACTGCTGGCCCGGGTGCGCGTCGAAGGCGTGCACCGTGAGCCCGGCGATCTCGGTTCGGACCCCGGGCGTCCCGTCAGCGGCCCGGATCATCCGGGCGATCTCCGCACTGGTCTGGCTCCAGTCGAAGGCCCGGTCTGCCTGCCTGATAGCGGGCCGCGGGCGGGCGCCCGGTATCTGCACCGGGTACCGGTGCTGCTCCACCGGCACGAACTGCGGATCTGCGCCTTTGACGATCACCTCCATCACGCACTGCAGCGCGGCGTCGGCGACCGGCCCGTTGTAGAGCGCTGACTTGGGCACCGGCGGATGCGGCATCGGGAACGTGCGGGTCGCCCAGATCGGGCCGGCGTCCAGTTCGTCGACCGCTTGCAGGGCGGTCACGCCCCACTCGGTAGCGCCTTCGCCGATCGCCCAGTCCAGCGATGACGGGCCGCGGTCGCCGACCGGCCCTGGGTGAATGATCACGGTGCGGTAGTTCTCCGACACTGCGCGGGGTACCCGATGCTTGAGGAACGGGCAGATGATCAGCTCGGGCGCCGCCGCCCGGACCCCGTCGATGGTCTCCTGCTGGCCAGCCGCGAGCAGGACGCCGACCTCATGACCTGCGGCCCGCAGCTCACACCAGACCCGCTGGCTCAACCCGTTGAAAGCGCTGACTAGTAGCAGGACACGCATGACCACTCCTCACCCTGCGGAGACGGTTCCTCGGTGGCGACCCGTGCAGTGCGGCGACATCGATGCCCGGCGGCGAACAGCATCTTGACGGTTCACCGTTTCGACGGCCGCGTTCTCAGGCGCAGTATTTGAGTTTGGGCAGCTGTCCCTGACCGTTGATGCGCAGGCTCACGGCCCGCCGGTTCGCGTAGGTTTCGAGGGTGGCGCAGGCCTTTTCGCTGGGCGCGTAGAAGATCCGCGAGTTGTAGTCTCCTGCCTTGAAATACCGCAGGCCGCGCACCTTCAGGTTGTATTGATGGCGTGACTCCGCACCCCGCACCCACGGACGGTTCTTGTACTGCATCTGCCACGACTTGTAGTGGGGTTCGTTGGAGGTGAAGCCGAGGTTACGGGTGAAGTGCAGCCGCACCCACTGGTAGCCAGCGCAGGCACCGGTGCGGCTGGCCCGCCACTCCACCCAGCCGTAGTCGGCGCCGTTACCGGCGATGAGCCGGGCTGTCTTGCCGATCCGGAAGTTCGACTGACAGCCGGCGACCTGACTCGCCCATTTGCCGTGATGTTTCGACACGCTCGCCGACGCCGGGCTCGCGACCACGAGCACCGCCAGGACGACCAGGACCGCCGCGAATAGGCCCCGCGCCGGAATTGAACGCCGCGCAGGTGTTGATTCTCGGACCATGGAAATTCCCTTCCTGAAAGGATGCAGGTGGGGAGAACCGGTCTGCTCATTCCCTTGGATCAACCGTGACGGCATCCGACCGGAGTGGATGACGGGAATGCGCGGACGTTGTCGTTCTCCCGCGCATTCGACTGTGCCGGATCAGTTCGGTGGGCAATAGTTGTCTTCGGTTGTCTTCCATTGGCTGATGTTGTCTTCGGTTGTCCCGTTACCGGCCGCGAATGCCCCAGGAATACCGTGCTCTTTCCGACGGTGGCCGGATCCGGTTCCGGGCCGTGATCGCGGCGGCGCGGCGGTGCTGGCCTGGGCACGTTGGCTCGGCCCGGCACCGGCCGCAAGGCAGGGCGAAAACATCTTGGCCTTCGGCCAGAGATCTCCTCGCCCTCTGCCTTGCCGTCCGGCCGGCCGGGCCGGCCACGGGCACCGGGGCCAGCACGCGCTCGCCCGCCGGTCGTCTCGGACCCGGCTCGAGGTGGGTGCGTCTCGTCAGCTGCCGCCGCGGTGGTGGCTTTGTGTTCGTGGAGGACGTGCCTCATGGCTCAGACGACTCTGACCGTTGCACCGAACCGTCACATCGGACTGCCCCATCTGATGCAGATCTTGAACGACCGGAACACCCGCGCGATCGACGTGATCGCCGGCACCGGCACACTGAGCTGCCAGGACGGGATGCTGCTCCTCAACGGCACGGAGCCGGATCTCGGCGACGACGGCGTCACCCTGACGACGGGTGCCTACACCCTCAGCGACATCGCGCTCGCCGGGGTCGGTGAGAAGCTCAACATCCCTCTGCCTTATCTGCGGCGGATGGCTGAGGACAACGTGCCGGCGCTCGATTACAACGTCAACACCTGGATGGAGCGAGACCACCGGCGCTTTCTCGTGCGTTGCCTACGGCACACCGCCGGCGGCAACGACGGCGGTGTCGCTCGGGCGTTCCTGTCCGACAGTTTCCTGCGCCTGGACAACCTCGACGTGCTGCTCGCCGTCCTGAACGGCATTCGCGACACCGGCGTATCCGTCGAGGTGGACTCCTGCGACCTCACCGAACGGCGCATGTATGTCCGGTTCATCTCTCCCGAGATCGAGGTCCTGGCCCCGGACTTGCTGCGCAACTACCGCTCGCCGTTCGACGGCCGCCTCGGCAGTGACCTGCCCGTCATCAATGGTGGTTTCATTCTCACCAACTCCGAGACGGGCTTCGGGAAGTACAGCCTCGCCCCGTTCATCCGGGTCAAGGTCTGCATGAACGGCCAGACCATCGACAAGCCGCTGCTCAGCCGCACCCACAAAGGCGCCAAGATCACCGACGGTGACGGGATCATCGATCCATCTCCCGCGACGCTGCGCAAGCTGCTCGAACTGATCACCGAGCAGACCAAGGACGCCGTCCGCGCTTACCTGGACGTCGACTTCGTCACCCGAGCCGTGCGTGAGATGGAGCAGGCTGCCGGCATCGTGGTCGCCCGCCCCGACGAGACGATCAAGATCGTGGGCAAGGAACTCAAGTACACCGAGGACCAGCAGAAGGAGATCCTGGCGCACTTCATCACCGGCGCCGATCTGAGCGCCGGCGGGATCATGCAGGCGGTCACCTCCTTCGGGCGCAGCGTTGCTGACGCCGATGTCGCCTACCGGATGGAGACCACCGCCGGCCAGGCGCTGCACCTCGCGGCCAAGGCTGCCATGGCCTGACGCCGCCGATCGGGGTGCCGAGCAAGCTCGCCGGCACCCGGCTTTCATCCACTTTCTGGATCCCGCGGTCGCTCCCGGCCGCGGGATCCGCGTGTCTTCGTGTGGAGGCGTTACTCATGCACTGGTTCTCCGCCGCGGTGCTATGCCTCACCGGCCTGCTGCTCGGCGCCGTCGCCGGACGTCTCGCCGCAGCACCGCTCATCCGGCGACTACGCGCCCAAGTCAACACGCTGACCCAGCGGGTTCTGCACGACCCGCTGTCCGGGCTCCTGAACCGCTCCGGTCTCGAGGACGCCTACACCCGCGCGGCCATGCAAGGCCGACAGGTGATCCTGGTCGATATCGATAACTTCAAGCTGGCCAACGACCGGCACGGGCATCCCGTCGGCGATAAAATCCTGTCCGCGCTCGGCCACCGCCTGGCCGAGCTGGCGTCGCGCTACGGCGGGTGGGCTGGTCGGCTTGGCGGTGACGAGTTCGCCGTCATCCTGCCCACGGCCACCAGCGCGACCGCCGAGGCGGTCGCCGTCGCAGCGACCGCTGACCTGGCGATCGCTGATCTGCCGTCCGGCCCGCTGACGGTGTCCGGCAGCGCCGGACTGGTCTCCGTACCGGCCGGCTATCCGTGGGAGAGCGCATTGACCAGCGCTGACATCGCGCTCTACCACAGCAAACACGCTGGCGGACCGGTCGTCTTCGAGGCGGGGATGACCTACCCGCGAACCCCGGCTGACCGTCGCAGGGCCCGCGACAACAGCGAGACGTAGACCGCCGGTCCAGAGATCGCAACTGCTCTGCCGTCCCAATCCTGCAAGAACGCGGCCCCTTCCGGCGCCGCCTCGGCATCGGACGAGTGCCGTCGGCCTGCGCCAATCACACAAGGCGGACGCAGCCAGAACACGCTGCCGCTGACCCTCGGCCCGCGCCGAGCACCGCCGGCTCGGCATCAGGCCGCCCGCGACTCAGGTACTGCCACAGCCATGAACGCACCACGATCCCACCCCTGCTCACTCCACACGAAGGTCGATATGACTCAGCACGTCATGCAAATGAACCAGGCCGATAGCGAGGCGGACCGGCTCGCCCGGGTCGCGCTGACCCGGCTCGCTGACCCCGGCACCAACATCATCTGGTCGATGGTTCAGCAGACCGGTCCGACCGCAACCCTGGACCGCCTGCTTGCCGGTGACATCGACGACGCCGACCTGCGCGCTGCGATCACAGCCCGCACCCGCGTGGTCGACGTCCGGCGAGCCGCCGAGATCGCGATGCGGCGCGCGGACCGTTCGGGCATACGGCTGGTCACACCGTCTGACAGCGAATGGCCCGCACCGCTCGACGACCTGGCAACCGTGACAGCAGACGCAGCTCGCCACAGATACAGCAACGCCATGCCGCCGCTGTGTTTGTGGGTGCGGGGCGACTGGCCGTTAAGCGACGCGTCAGCCCACTCCGTGGCTATTGTCGGCGCACGGGCCACCACCGAGTACGGCCTTCACATCAGCGGCCGCTTCGCGTCCGGTCTGGCCGAACGTGGATGGACGGTTGCCTCAGGGGGCGCCTTCGGCGTCGATGCAGCCGCGCACAGAGGCGCGCTGACCGCCCCGGGCCGACGGACCGTCGCGGTGCTCGCCTGCGGGCTGCACCGGCCCTATCCCGCTGGCAACGCCGCCTTGTTTGATCTGATTGCCGACCGTGGCCTACTGGTCAGTGAATGGCCGGCAGGTGCCGAGCCGCTGCGGCATCGGTTTCTGCTGAGGAACAGAATCGTCGCCGCAATGACCGCAGGAACTGTCGTGTTGGAAGCCGCGCCCCGTAGCGGCACCAGGCAGATGCTGAATCGCGCTCTCGATCTGAACCGGCCGGCGATGATCGTTCCCGGCCCGGTCACTTCGGTGTTGTCGCAGGGATGTCACGAACTGCTGCGCCGCCATCCGGCCACCCAGGTAGTCACGTCGGTCGACGACGTCCTCGAGGAGATCGGCCAGCACGTCATCTGGCTCGCCCGCGAGTACCCCGCAGCTGATGGGCGCCAGACTTAAGGAGTCGCCCTGGCCGGCTCGTGGACGTCACATCTCAAGCGTGCTGCTCAGTTGAGACATCTCAAGCGTGCTGCTCAGTTGAGGTTGGCGAGGGGCGCGCCGCCTGGCGCGGGTTGCAGCGTCCAGTGGTGCGATGGCTGCCGGCTGCTTCGGCCGGGATCGGTGAACTACTTCTCAGGGGTTACTCAGTCGTGGCGTGCGTCGCGACCGCCTCGGTGGACGGTGGCCGTCACTGCCCGCAAGCGCTTATACCGGCCCCGTCCCGGGCCGGCCAGGACACCGCACCCCTGGAGCGGCCACGCCACTGTTGCGCTGGACTGCGATGCGGCTGCTGGTGGCCGCCCGGGGCTTGGTCCTGGCCTGCCCTTGGGCCGTCAGGGCAGGTCCGCGCCCGGGGTCAGTGCGGCCCCGCGCCCGGCCCGGACCGGTGTATCGCGATCGGAGGCCTCTCCCGATCGCGATACACACCGGGCAGTCTGCGCATCAGGGCCGCAGCCCGCTGTGATGCCTGGAGTGATCACATGCTCGAACCTGCGCCATCTGTCGCCCGCGGCCCCGCCGATCTACTCGCCGCAATGCCGTACGTGGTCGGAGCCCACCTCGACCAGTGCGTGATCGTGGTGTTCGTCAACCCTGATGACCGGCTCACCGACGTTGTGGCCTTCGACCGGGAAACGCCGCTGTCGGTCAAGGTCGAACAGTCCATCGCCATGGCCTCCACGACCGCTACTGGCGCGGCGTACGTCGTCGGATACGGGCCGCTGTCGGACCGCGACCAGCTCATCGAGCTCGCCGACAAGCTGCACACGGCGGTGCCGGTCGGTCACTGCCTGCTGGTCTGCGGTGACCGCTACTACTGCCTCGTCGCCGATTGCCCGTGCACGCCAGCCGGTGGGGCTGTCCTCGACCCTGACAGCAGTGTCCTTCCCGCGGAGATGGCCTTCCGCGGCCTGGTTGCGCTGCCGTCAGGGCAGGCGGTCGACGACTTCATCGCCGTCGACACCGACGCGCGAGAGCGCATCACCGCGTCGCTCGCGGCTCTGCCAGAGCTGCTGCCGGATCCTGTCGACGTCGTGCACAACAGCATGGCGATCGCACGATCCGGCGACCGGCTCACCGACGAGCAGGCCGCGCACCTGGCGGTGGCGCTCACCATCACCGGCGGCCTTGTCGCGGCGTGGCGAGCGACCACAGATCAGCAGTGGCAGCACGACCTGTGGCGAGATCTGACCCGCCGGGTCCCCGACGCGTACGTGACGACGCCGGCGAACCTAGTCGCCTGGACCGCCTGGCGCCGCCGTGAATCTCTGCTCGCCTGGACCGCACTGACCCGGGCGGCGACCATGGCGCCGGACAACTCCCTGTCCGTGCTGATCGCCACCTTCCTGACCACGCCGCTCAAACCGGAGAAGCTGCCCTGGCCGCCGCCAGAGGACTTCCCCGTCGAGCGGCTCCTCGGCTAACCGCACGAAGCGGGCCGGTGTCTCCGCATACCGGGACACCGGCCACCGCCGCGCCGTCTTCGTGCCGACCGATCCCCTTTTTGCCTCCGCAGAGCCGCGCCGTCTACCTGCTGGGAGCGGTCAGATCCCGCGCTGCTCCTCCCTCGAGTTCAGCAAGGAGAACACTGTGGACGATTCCACGGCCACCGGGGTTCCCATCGACCACCTCGACACCAGTGGCACCGCAGACCTGTCAGCCGTGACCACCCTGACCTATCCCATTTCTCCGGACTATGTGAGTTCGTGGACCGAGGTCCGCGCGTTGTCCGAGCTGATCGCCAATGCGCTCGACGAGGATCCGGACGCGCGGGTCAGCTGGGCTGACGGCGTCATGATCATCGCCGACGACGGGCCCGGTATCCCCGAGGAAGGGCTCGTGCTCGGCCACTCGACAAAGGCCACCGATCAGATCGGCCAGTTCGGCGAGGGCAAGAAGCTGGCGGCGCTCGTCTTGGCCCGCAGCCCGCAGATCGGGCAGGTGCGGTGCGAGACAGTCGGCTATGGCTTCACACCGAGTGTGCAACGGCGCCGGCTGCTCGGCGGCCTGGTCCCGTCGCTGTCGCAGCAGGGCGCGGAGCTGCTGGTCTACCACCTGTACCGCACCGGCCGGGTCAAGGGCACCGTCTTCACCGTCGAATGTTCACGTGAGCTCGCCGAAGAAGCCCGCAGCCGGTTCCGGGCCATAACCGAACCCGGCTACCGTCCCCCGGCCGCGCCGGGGCAATGCGTGCTCGACGGCGAACCGGGCCGAATCTGGATCGGCGGGGTCCTGGTCAATGTTCAGCCGGATTTGCTGGCCTCCTACGACCTGCCCCTGGACGCCAAGGGCATGCAGAACCGCGACCGGACCGTCGTCGACGCAGGAGCTTTGCGCACCGCCGTACGGGCCATGCTCGCCACCAGCCAGGACGAGCAGATCATCGCCCGTTTCGCGCAGCACGTGCTGGGCGGTGGGAAGCTGGCCGAGCCGGAGCAGTTCTTCAGCGACGTTTACGAGCCGTACGCCCGCGCCGCCTGGCGCTGGTGGTCCCGCACCCATCTACCCGATCTGGCGTACTACACCACCACCGGCAACGAGCAAGCGGCGCTGGACCTGATCGACAACGGTTACACCGAGATCACCGCCGATGGCCTGCCCAGCTACCTGCAGCGGTCCCTGATGGACCTGCTCGGTGTCGAGGTCGCCCAGACACGGCAGACCCGCCACTACGAGCGCGCCCGCAACAAGACCACCTGGGTTCCCGACAAGGCGCTCACCTCCGCCGAACGTGAGGTGCTCACCTCCTGCCGCGACCTGGTGCGCCGTGCGATCGGCCCGTTCGCGCTGGACCGGGTCCGCGTCTACTCGGCCAGCGAGGAAAGCCCGTGTGCGGACGGCTTCTACACGCCCAGCACCGGGGACACAGCCATCCACCGCGCCGTCCTTGCCGACCGGCACCGCTCCCTGCTGGTGCTGATTCACGAAGCCGCGCATCGCGTAGCCCACCGTGGCGGCGGACGCTGGCTGCCGATCCCCGACTATCGGGATCGCAGCCGCGGTTTTGAGCGTGTTCTCAGCGATTTCGCGGCGGTGCTGCTCGGCTACCTCGCCGTCGACACACCGCTACTGGCCGTCGTCGACCTGCCGGCGCCGACCGGACGACAGCGCCGTCTGGCACCGGCCAACGACCCCGCGGTGCCCGCCGTCCGCCGGGAGCTGGCCCACCTGCTTCATGACCGGCTGCCCGAGGCCATCGCCGACGGCGGCTTCCGCGACGCCAAGGACCTGGTCGCCTCCACCGCAGTCCACCCGGACTACTGGCGCACCCTCACCCAACCGAAGGTTGCCGGACACCGGCAGCAGCGGGGCGGCAGGGCCTGGGACTACGACAAGAACGCCCTGCTCGCCGCCGCGGCCGGGGTGCACCCACCGGTCGTCTGGCTCGGCTACCACCTGTGCGAAGGGCCCCTGCACGGCCGTCCCCGCGCGAGATGGGGACAGCCCGGCCGATGGACCAAGAAGATGCGCGACGCCATCGACCGGGCCTGCACCGACCTGGAAACCCTCGGCGCCCCCTACGCCCAGCACATTCCGGCCCTGCATGCTCTGGCCGAAGGCCAGACACCGGCGGCGATGGACGACGACAGCTGGCATGCCCCTGCTCGCGCGCTGATCGCACTGGAACGTCGCCGACTCGGCCTCAGCCTCGACACCCGTGAGGATTCCGGCTCCCGCACGCCCGGACCGGTCACTGCCGGCGCCGTCGACAACGAGCGCAATCCCACCCCTGACTGTCCCTGACCCCTACCGCGGCCGTCGCCGGGAGCGCCCTCGATGCGTGCCCCTACGCAGCGACGGTCGTCATCCGTCCCCAATGCGGTGCGCCGCATCTGGCCGACGACGAGCAGCAATGGCGGTACTGGCTGACCGGCCAGGTATACGGAGTCGTCCTGCAACAGCGCCTCGAACTGCCGGCCTGTCCGTACTGCGGCTCTGACCAGCACACTCTATGGATCAAGGCGGACACCTGGTGGGACGTCTACGGCCTCGACGAGGCCCGGCTGCTGGCGGCCTACCTACTGGGTCAATCCGATATCACCGACAGCGACGCACGCCCCGCCGATGAGGACGCCGGCACCGCCGAGCCGGTAGCCCACGCGACAGCGGAATGGTGGCAGTCCAGAGTCGGCCCGTCGCTGAGTCACGCCTTGACACACGCCCGCTGGTACGCACGACCGAACGACGTGATCGGCGGATGGTCGGTCACGCCCGCCGACGTGCCGCCGTCCTCGGGGATCCCCACCGTCGCTGACGTCGCCTCGGAATCGATCGCCCGGCACATCGCCGCGCAACACAACGCGGCTCTTGCTGACGGTGCCGACCGAGATCAGCCGAGTTGACCACCCGCGCCGCCTCAATCGACGCGTCGATACATCGCCTCCGGCTGGCCCCCACCGGCCGATGGCCGCCACGACATCTGCGGTGACCTCGGCTGTTGCCGCGCCGCACCGCGCCGCGCGATAGATCCGCTACTGCGCATCTGCCCATGGGCTCTGTCAGGCCATCCACCACCCGTCTATTCGCACCTTTCTCAAAGGAGTCGCACCGCCATGTTCGAAACCGATTTCCCGCCCCGCACGAGCGGCTCAGGCGAGTTGCTGGGCCTGGTGCCCTATCTGCTCGGCTACCATCCCGCCGACGCGCTGGTCGCGATCATCCGCCCGGTCGGCCAACACCTACCGCACGCCATCAGCCTGCCGCTGAACGAACCGGCCGAAGCGCTGCTGGAACACCTGGCCACGCACGTCCGCGACCGCACCGCCGGCATCATCCTGATCGGCTACGGACGCGCCATCCACCGCGCGAAGATTTTCGAGGTCAGCGGCGCTCTTCAGCTGTTCGTGCCTGTCCTGGGCCGTTTCCTATACGACGACGGAATTCTGACCTGCCTGACGTCGGGGTGCGACTGCACGCCCGACGGCGGCATACCGGTTGACCCGCGCAGTACGCAGCTCGCCGCCAAGCTGGCTCTGACCGGGCGGGTGGTGCTGCCCTCCCGGCAGGAACTGGACACCCTGGTTGCGGGTGACCCGAGGGCCCAGGCCGAAACCCAGGCGGCCCTCAACACCCTTGCCAACACCGACATCGCGCAGGTGGCGGCGCTGACGGCACCTGCCCGAGCCGGTGAACGGCTCACCGCCGAACAGGTCGCCCGGCTGTGTCTCGCGCTGCACGACCCTGACCGGCTCACCGCGGCATGGCACCAGACCACCGGCCGGCGGTGGCAGCGCGAGCTGTGGCTCGACGTCACCCGCCGGGCACCGCAGCAGCACGTCGCTGCACCGGCGAGTCTGGCCGCCTGGTCCGCGTGGCGCCTCGGCCAGCAAGCGCTGGCCGAGGCGGCACTCGACCGTGCCCGCACAGCAGACCCTGAGGACGGCTTCACCCGCACCGTCAGCCTGGTCGTGGGCGCTCACCTGCCCGCTCACCGGCTGCGCTGGCCGCCCACCCCACACCTTCCGGCGGCGACGTCGCGGATCCAGTCGTGACCAGCGCCCTGCTGATCACCTACGACCCGCACATCAGCGGCCAGGTCCAGGAGCTGGCGACACGCGCCGGTGTGCGTCTGAGCGTCCGAGCCGACATTGCCCTCACCAGCCGGGTCTTGCCGGCCGTCACTCTCGTCGGAGCCGCCCGCGTCACCACCGTGGACAGAGTTCCGGCATCAGCGCAGATGATCATCGCTGTTGACGGGTCGTGCCCCATGACCGCGGCCGGCGCCACGAACGGGCCGCCGATGTTTTCACTGCCCCGTGATGAGTACCAGCTCATGCAGTTGCTTGAGGCGACAGCCGCTCCGGTTCTCGACCGGCTGCGTGCCGCGGGACACCGCATCGGCTTCACCGATCGTGGCCGCCGCCAGGCCGGTTACGTGACACCTTTGGCGGTCACTGACTGGCGTCGGCATCCGGGCCAGGCGGTCTACGTCAACTGCGGCCGGTTCGCGTGCGGTGATGCGGCCGCCGGACTGGCACATGTGGTGCAGCGCAGCAACTTCCGCAGCCTGCACCGCCGGTTCCCCGAGACGTGGACCGACACCGTCGCCCGCGATGTGACCGAGCTCGGCGCGTTCATCGCCGACCTGCCGCAGGCCGCCGTGAACGCTCTGTGTTCGCTGGCCGGCACGGACGCGGTCCTCGACGAGGACGATCACCGGGCGTAGCGAGGCGAGGACATCGCCAAATCCTGGGCCGGACTCGCCGCCATCGACCTGTATGCGCAGCTGCGGCCTACCTGCCAGCAGGTATGGGACCTCATCTCACCCGAGCGGATCGCCGATCTGATGGCAAAAGTCGTCACCGGCACCGGTGTCGGGCCCGTCCATGACGGCTGGCGAGTGCGGTGGCCGATCACCGACCTGGCGCCGAGGCTCGCCGCCCGGCTGATGGCCGAACGACGCCGCACCCGGCCTCGCACCGGAAACCGGACCACTCGCCTGCCGGACCACGCAGCGAGACACCGATATGCCAGTGCCCGGTGACCAAGAACGTTGACGGCGCGGACACAAACATCAGCCGGCCGCGCCGCGGTCTTGCCGACCTGAATCCATGCCAAGAAATGTTGTATTCGTCATCCGGTCGTTTCTCTGCGACCGTTCTAACCAGGACTCCGTCCACATTCCCGTTCGGCGTATACGCATTTTGAGTCACTCGGTATAACGATTATTCGCCACACCCACATTCCTGCCTTTTTGCGGACCTTTCGGGTCGCCGCCGTGGGCGGCGGCCCGGGTGTCGCTGGCCCTTGATCCTGGCCGACCGCGGCTGGCCCCTCAAGGCCCACCCGTCACAGCGGCTGCATGGCTGTGCCGTTGCTGCGCGGGTGGGTCTTGCGGGTCTGCGCCGATCGGCCGGCCCAAGCGGATCGTGCCAGCCCCGCCCAGGGCCACTCAGCCCTCGGCGGACGCCCTTGGCCTTTTCTTTTCTTTCTCTTTTGTGGAGGACAGATCCATCGTGACTACTGTCGCTATCAACCCGGAGAACTCCAGCGAGGTTGCTGAGCAGCCCGATACCGACGCCGCCAGTGGGGGCGTGGTGTCGGCGGAGACCACCCTCGAACCGTCGTCGTCGCTTGTGGTCGGCGAAATCGTGAGCGGCCCGATCCGGCTCAACACCGGTGAGGACGTTCAGCTGCCGCCGTTTCGGGCGGGCAACCTCGATCCGCGGCATCTGCGTGACAGTCCGCTGCACCCCCGCCAGGAACTCGGTGACCTCGCCGAACTGGTCGCCTCGATCAGCATGTTCGGTGTTCGCGATCCGCTGGTCGTCGTCGGCCGCCCGGCGCCGGTCAACGAACTTCCCGCCGAGCCGACGGCCGCTGCCGACGGCGACGAGGCGGACGAGCCGGTTACCGAGATCTTCGAGGTTCTCGGCGGCAAACGTCGCCACTACGCGGCGATCGAAGCCGGACAGACTCGGGTGCCGTGCATCATCGTCGACGACGCCGGAGCCGCGTTCGAGATCCTGGCCATCCTGGAGGCCAATGCCCACCGCAAGGACCTCGAAGCCATCGAGGAAGCCGGCGCCTACCAGATGCTGCTGGACCTCGACTGGGACGTAGACGCCATCGCCCAGGCCCGCAACATCGCGGTGGAGCATGTGACGACGGCGGTCAAAGCCCTGTCACTGCCGTCGCGGGCACAGCGTGCCCTCAACTCGGGCACGCTGACGCTCGACATGGCGCAAGGCCTGGAGGAGTTCGCAGACTCTCCGGAGGACCAGCAGCGGCTGCTCGACAAGATCGGCAAGGGTGAGTACGAGTTCAAGCACACCCTCAGCTCGCTGCGCGACAAGCGCCAGTACGGCCGCAGCCGTGACCTGGCGAAAGCCCAGCTGCTCATCGACGGCGTTGACGTCACGCCGAAGCCGCGCGGATTCGGGTACGAAGGCACTGCGGTGGCCGCCGACCGCCTCGTCGACGCCGACAACCAGCCCCTGGACGTCGAGAAGGTCAAGACCCTGCCGGGGTGGCACGCGTTCGTCGAGAAGAACGGGGGCCAGGCCCGCACCGTCATCTACTGCGAAGACCCCGCCAAGTTCGGCTACCACCGCCAGGAGGCGGACAAGCACGAAGGCATGAGTGCCGAGGAGATCGCCGAGCAGCAGGAGAAGGACCGGCGCCGCGAGGAGATGCTCGACGGGCTTCGCGCGGCCGTCTCAGTGCGGCACGAGTTCGTGCAGCGTACTTACGGCACCGCCAAGAACTGCCGCAAGCTGGCCACCGCGGCGCTGCGGGCAGCCAACAACGGCCACTCCATGTACCGCGGCGGCGGTCTCGAGGACCTGTACCGGGCCCTCGGTGGTCTCACCAGCGCCGAGATCGCCACGGCGGGCGAGGACCGGCTGCGCCGCAGCCTGATCGCGAAGTACGTGTGCAGCCAGGAGAACAACCTCGATGACGCGCTGCGGCGCAACCTGAGCTGGGTCAGCAAGGAACCGGCGGTCGCCTGGTTCGACCGGCTCACCGCCGACGGCTACCCCATGTCCGAGGCCGAGAAGGAGCTCTACCAGGCGCTGCTGCCGGCCACCGCAGCCGACGAGGACGAGGACGAGGACGATTCGGACGAGAACGACGCGGACGTCACCACCGCGGACGAGCCGGACGCCGACGCCGACGCCGACGACATCGGCGGCGACGGGGAGATCGAGGGTGAGGCGTCGCCGGCTGTCTCCGACGACGGTCCCCAGGCACCCGATCCTGTCGCTGCGCGGTTCACGGTGCTCGACACGGAGCAGGACGACGACGCGGAGTACGCGACTGCTGCGTGACCGCTGTCGCTGACCCACGGTGGGGGCTCTGTGCTGTCCGGGCAGAGCCCTCACCGTGTCGTCGCTCCAAGACCCGTCCGCGTCGACCCACCGCCGTGATTGCCGTCACGGTGAGGGCGGCGTATCGCCAGTTCAGCACCGTCGTCAGCGCGCAGGTTCCCTCGTCAGCGGATCGACCTGGTCGGCGGTCGAATCCTCCCTTTCCCCTCCCTGCATCAACGATTGCGAGCACTCCATGCTTCAGCTTCTCCGGCGGCATACCACCGCCTCCGCTACCAACGACGTCGCACAGCTGCGTGCGCGGCTGGCGGCGGTCACCGCAGAGTCAGAGCACCACCGGCGGCTGGCCGACGAGCGTCTGCGGCTTCATGAGGCGGACATCGCGCGCATCGGCGAGCGGCTACGCGCCGAAGCCGACAGTCGCCGCTGGTGCCACGAATTCGAGAAGGCGGTCGACGCCCTCAACGAGCAGCTGACCGTCGAACTCACCCATCGTGGCTGGCCGTTCCTCGTCGATACCACACTCACCGTCAGTCTTCAGGTCGCCGCCCGCGGTGACCTTGCCGCACGTGAGGCAGCGCTCGTCACGCTCCGGCAGGCCGAGGACCAGCTTCGCCAGGTCAAGGGCGTCTACGTCTACCACACCCATCCGGAGGACCTCACCGTCACCGCCAGGCGCCGGTCGGCCTCGGTCACGGCAGACGTGCAGCTGAGGATCGACCTTTCCGCCACCAACGAGCGGTGCGCCCGCACCGAAGCCGTGCCGGTCATCGCCGAGGCCGCGACCATCCTCGGCCGGTTCCCGGGAGTCACCACCACCGTCCCGGACGCCGGCACGTTCGACATCTCACCCCGCTGAACGCGGCGAAGGTGCGCACCCGACAACGGCCTTCACGTCGTCACGGTGCGCACCTCACCGCGGCGTACACCGTCGGACGCTCGCAACCATTGGTCTCGGATCTGCTGGAGGAATCTTGTGCGCGGGCTGAACACCGCCACCGTCATCGACCTTCTCAACTGTTTACGGGCCGACCGCAACCCTGAACTGACCGCCACCGCGGCCGGCCGCAGCACGGGGATCACCGCGGCAGCAGCCGCTACGCAGTCGCTCGCGTCGGCGATCGCCGACGTCGCCGACACCATCTGCCCGCTGAGGGCCGACACCAGCCAGCGCCGTACCGGCGAGCACTGGCGCGACGTCCGTCACGCGTGCGACCTGGCCGCCGAACGTACCTCCGGGCTCGCCGACCAGCTCACCCGGCTGGCAGACGAGGCGCGGCTTCTGGTCACCGACATGGAACCGGTGCACTACCGCGGCAGCATCCCCTCACGGCACGGACCCCACGTCCTCGCCGGCCCATGCGGCTGCCGCCGCCGCCACCAGCACCGCGGCGACCGCCTGCGCCTGTCGCTGCTGCTGGAAGACTTTGACGATCTGCTCTGCGTGCGTCCCCGCAGCATCACCGCGGCCCCCGATGAGCCGCACGACTTGCCGCTGGCGGCGTTCGATACCGCCCTGCGTGAGGCGATCGCCGCCCTGCCGTCGGTCCCGGCCGCCCGCCACGCGATCTGCCTCGTCCAGAACCTCTCCCTGTTCACCGGCCGCACCCGGACTGTCGTCACCTCGTGGGTTGCCACGATCGATCAGCGTCTGCACGGCCGGTTCGTCACCAGCCTCGACGGCACGAGCCCGGCCGACCGCCACAACGGCCTGACCAGCCGTCTCGTGCAGACCGGTACCGCTCTCGGCCGGGTGCAGACCGACCTGCACAGCGCGGTTAACGCTCTGCGCGTCATCGATGCCGAACCGCCGCGCCCGGCCGCGCCGCACTGACTTTGCTCCCGCCTGCCCGGTCCTTCTTTCCCCAGGGGCCGGGCCGCCAGGGGCGTGATCGCCCGTTCCTCCCAGCCACGGGCGATCACGCCCCGCCCCACCCTGACCGCACTCTTTTCTGGAGTTGATCCACCGTGGGCCACACCCACCACTGGCGCTACCAGCCGAACCATCCCGCCTGGGCCGCGGTCTGGCCCTCGCTGATCCACGACACAACCCGAATCGTGCAGGAGGTGTCACGCACCATCGCGCTGGCCGGCCCCGGCCGCAACGGCCCGCCGGTGATCGATGCGATGTCCGGCATCGCGTTCAACGGCGCCGACGACGCCGGCTGCGACAGCTTCCTGCTCCCGGCGCCCGGCCCTCAGCGACGGCACTGGTTCTACTGCAACACCCGCTGGCTCCCGTACGACCTCGCTGTCACCGCGACGCTGCTGCGCTGCCATCTGCTGGCTCCTGACACGTTCGTCATCGGCGGAGACGGCTCCTGGCATCGCGACTGGCGGCCAGCCCGCAATCTCGTTCAACACCTCTTCGGCCACGACACCGACCGCGTGCCGCTGACCGACACGACAGCAGGGCTCACCGTCGAGCAACTTCTCGGCCTGTGACAACACCTCGCCGACCAACGCCACGGCAGCCCTCGAACCGCCACGGCTGGAGCCTGCAGACCCCCTGGACCGGCCGACCCGGGCGACGCGTTCGAGATCCGGCGGCCGTCGTACTCACCATGGCGATCCGTTCCCTCCCGGGTGCCGATCCCTTTCCGCGCAAGGACCACGATCATGACCCTCTCCTGGCCACCCCCGAACTCTGCTGTCACCACGGCCATCTCGCCGCACCCCGCGCGCCTGAACAGCCACCGGCGACGCCCGGATGCCTCCGGTACTGCCGGTGTCCCGTCACGTCGCCCGAGCCGGTGATACGCCGATGGCTACCACGACCAACTCCCGCCCCCTGTCCAGGCGCACAGCCCGACAAGCCGATCCGAACCTGCATAAAGCAGCCCTGTGGTACGCCCGGGCAGGCATCCCGGTGCTGCCCCTGCACACCCCGGCAGCCGACGGCACCTGCACCTGCCGAAACGCCGACGGCTGTGAGTCCGCGGGCAAGCATCCACGGCTGCGGCACGGCCTGCACGACGCCTCCCGTGACCCCGGCCTGATCGACTCCTGGTGGCGCCAATGGCCCGACGCCAACGTCGGCCTCGTCACCGGAACCGCCCTCGACGTCTGCGACATGGACACCGGCGCCGGACTCGCCGCCGTGCTCGACACCCTCGACGTCATCAAACCGGCCGCGCCGCTGGTCCGCACCGGCAACGGCTGGCACCTGTGGTACGCCTCGACCGACCTGCCGAACCGGGTTGGCCTGCTACCCGGCGTCGACTGGCGCGGCGCCGGCGGCCTGGTCGTCGCCCCACCATCGGTCCACGTCAGCGGCGCCGCCTACCGCTTCCAGCAACCGTGGAACGGACGCGCCCTTCCCGACTGCCCGCCACCACTGCGTGCCCTCGTCGCCGCACCAGCCGTCCCCGTCACGCTCACCGCCGAGACGATCACGCGGTTCGACCGGTACACACGAGCAGCGCTCGACGGTGAACTACAGCGCATCCGCCAGGCACCGGCGCCGGTGTACTCCGGCGGCACCCGCATCACCGGCGGAGAACGCAACAACACCCTGCACCTGGCGGCATTCCGCCTGGGACAACTGTCGGCTCGCGGCCACGTCGACGAAGCCGCCGTGCGCCACGAACTGACCGCGGCGGCCGTGCAGACCGGACTGAGCCTCGCCGAGGCGCAGCGCACCATCGACTCCGGCTGGCGGGCCGGGCGCGATCGTCCACGCCGATGACAGCTGGCCGCCTCACGGCGTCAGCGTGCACAGCGGCACGCCGCGCACTGACCGGCGGCAGACACGACAGCGGCGCGAGGCACACCACCGCCTGACGGCCGCTCTTCGTGACCACCTCTTGTCGCCGCCGAACTCCAGGGCGACGCCGATGACGGCCCCGCCAACACCGGAGATCACGGCACCCCGGCACAAGCCAGAACGGCTACAACGCCAGCCGCCCCCACTGTCATCTCACGTCCGCAAGGGCTTCACCGGATCCCGCCGCTCGCGCCGAACCGAACGGTGAGCCACCAGTATCCATACATGAGGAATTCCGCATATGACTGTCATCGACGCTTCCCGTCACCAAGCCCTCGGGGTCGATCCAGCAGCCCTGGCAACCGCACTTCAGACGGAGGTCGCCTCGCTGCTGACTCCCGTCGAGTGGGCCGAAGACGAGATCGCCGCAGCGAGCCGCCGCCACCCCGGCCAGGCAGACCTTCTCTTCCACACGTTCGGCCTCCTGAAGTCCCGCAACATCGGATCAGGCATGGGCACCGAGTTCGTCTACCGCGGCCACGCCCGCGAACTCCTAGAACGCGTCGCCGCCGACACAGACCTACGCCCGGCAACCGCTGCCGAGATCTGCCTTCTGCTGTCGAAGGTCAGCCTGCAGACCCCGATACACGGAGCAGGCGCCGGCCTGTACTTCCGGATGGGGCAGGCCGCTTTCGGCGACCATCCGCTCTTCGCTGAACTCATGGGTGACCAGAGCCCCTACCAGCAGCTGCATGGCACACGGATCGACGAACTGGAAGCCATGCTGCGACGCAATGCCGCCGACCCCGCCCGGCAACTCGGCGGCATCCAGTGCCGGGGATTGCATCACGGCAGTCGCGTCACCTGCCGCTTCGGCAACAGCTGACCGCCCCACCCACACGCGTGGAAGGACGGCTCCAGCTCCATGGCTCCCAAGATCGTTCCTGGTGAGTTCCGGGTGGGCATGCACGTGTGGCCCACCGCACGAACCCTCCTGGCCCCACCGATCTGCTATCAGCAGCCGCGATGCGCCGTCATCGCCTTGCATTGGCCGTACGTGGAGGTGCGCCGCATCTCGCGCCGACCCGGCACCAACGGCATCCGCTACCCGCAGATCGGCCCCGGCCACCGCATCCACGTCGACAACCTGCTGCGCCGCGATCCGCACCTGCGGCGCACGGCATCGCGCAGGCGAGCCCGACCGATGCCGTCTGGCGGCCATGAGCAGCTGACACTGTTCTGACCTCTCGCGACGCCTGGGAAGACTGCTCTTGCAGACCGCTCGGGGCCCGGCCCGACGTCATTGGCCCTACGGCGGTCGCACATCCGGCCGCTCTTCGGACTCGGTCACCCACACCACCACGCGCGACTACGCCGCGCGTGCCTGCGGACTCGGCACCGGTGGGTGACATGCGATCCGGCGCACACCGACACAGGTCTACGCCGATGGCACCCGCATCGCCGGTGGCGAGCACCACGCCACCCTGCATCTGGCGGGCTCGAAATCCACGACTCCTCGAGGGAATCCCGATATGGACAACGTAGTAACCGTCAGTGGCCCTTTCCCCGCCTCACCTACCGTGCGCCATTGCGATGTCGGCCGGCATAGCTTGAACCAGCGCGAGCAGTGGTGGCTGATCACCGACGCCGGCGGCGGCTGGGCCAGCGGCCGGGGCGCCGCATGCGCGGCGCATCGTCGCGAGGTCGAGGCGACGTTCACCGACGGCCACGCCTACCGCGTCGGCGGCTCGTTCGATCCCGACCGGTCCGTCTGGCCGCAAGGACCGCACCTGTGGATGGACGCCGACCACATCCGGCTGACGATCTTCCTGACCCGCCCGAGCCTGCGCGAGATAGCCGCCGTGCACACCGGCAAGGCCCGGTTCGGGTGGACCGAACAGGGCATCAACGGATTCCTGCTGTTCCAGTACGGCGACTCGCCGTGGAACGACGCCCCGTTCAATCCGCAGCGGCTCACCACACCGTTCTCCCTGCAGCCGGCACCCCGCGGCACGCACACCCGCGTGTCGACGTTCCTGGTCCATGCCGACACCGGCCTCATCGCCGCGATGCGCATGTTCACCTGGCCGGCCTACTTCCTCAACCACATCATCACCTCGGTACACCGGCTCGCCGCCCAGCCCTACACCGAAGCGGCGGCCCGCTCAGCGCATCGGGACTTCTACGACCGCTACCCCGACGGCTCGTCGCTGCACCGGCTGGCGTGCTCCCTGCCGCCGGAAGCGCTCTGCCTGGGCGGGCAGCGCGACGACCGGCCGCTGGCCGTCACAAGTCCGCGGCCGGAACCAGCCTGATCCCGCAAGGCAAACACCGTGACAGGCCGCCGGTCACCGCGGCCTTCACCCCGTCCCGCATCGGCACCCCCGGCCCTACCTTCCTCACACCTGTGGCTCGGCCGCCGTGCCACCTCCGCCGCCGTGCCACGCTCACACTCGACCCTCCAGGAGCAGTCCCTTCTCATGGCAAAGACCTTCGCCGACTACCTCGACCGCATCGGCCACCACCCCACCATCGACCTCGACACCGCCGATCAGCAGCGCCACATCGTGATCGTCTCCTTCGCCGGTGGCGCGAAGAAGGCAATCGTGGAGTTCGCGGGCGTGGCCGCCGGCGACCGCAACGAGTATCTGAGCGCGGACATCTACGCATTCGTCGACGGCCAGGTGGCGCGCTCCAGCGTGATGGGCCTGGAAGACGGCAGCATCTACCCAGCGTTCCGGCAGAACGCCCCGGGCCGCTCACACGGGCGACCCGCAGTACGCGCCGTCACCATCTTCATCGGCGCGCAACAGAACACCGACCCGCAGACCCGACCTGCGGGCTCTCTCCAGAACAGCCCAGGCCCGGCGGGATCACCCAACTCCTCCGCTCAGGCCGTCAGCCACCTATCGTCTCCAGAAGCCCCGAGGGATCACATGACCGACGGCAACAGCCAGCCCGACTTCCGCCAACTGGCGCAGCAATACTCCCACCGCTACGCCCAACTCATCATCGACGCCCTCGGCGGCCACGTCAGCACGGACGCCGCCGCGGTCCTGCACCGGGTGGGGTTCGAGCTCGGCCACGACGCATGCCAGGTCATCGCACGCGAGATTCAGGCACGCACGACCGTACGCACCGACGCCGACCCGGCCCTACTGCTCGACCTCACCGGGCCGGCCGCCGCCGAGCCGCGGACGGCAGCATCGAGGGTGGCCGGCCAGCAACCGCCGCGCAGTGAGATCGTCGACACGCGGACCGCTGAACAGCCTTCGCTGCAGGAGCTACTCGATCGAGCGCGCCAGACGATGCCCGCCGAAATCGACGCCGACAGCCCTACCAGCCGAGCTTTCGCAGCACTCATCGCCCGGCTGCACCGCGAAGGGCTGGTCCGCTGATGACGACCATCGCATCCGCTGGCAGCGACGAGCCGGTCGACTGGAGCCGCTTCGACAGCGACACCCACCGCACAGCGCAGAACTCCTGCCGACACTTCATTCGCTGCGCCGTCGACGGCACCACCCGAAGCGCGGTCTCGCAAATGCTCGGCTACGCCCGCACCGTCGGCGACGGCAACGCCATCACGGTGACACTCGCCCAGCTCACCGGACCATGCACCCTTGCTCCAGCACAGCCCGACGCCGACGGGTCTCATCGGCCGGCCGACGCGAAGAGGCCGACACCGCTGTAACCAGCAGCTGTGCAGCTCGTCCGACAAAGCAGCAGCCAAGCCGTCCTGCTTTGTGCCATCCACGGTCGCTGCGACGACCGAGTAGCCCTCCGGCGGATCGATGTCAGGATCGGCGCCGCCTGTACGGCGCGACGCGAGCACCAACGTCGCACCAGCTCCCGTCACAACCGCGGCGTTCGCCGAGCCGCGCTCTCCTCGCGCATGGCCAGATGTTCGCCGGTGCCGGCATAGGCGATGCGCGTTGCAGCCCAGCGGAGGTAGAGCAGTCACCCTTGCCGACGACGATCATCGCCGTCCAGGTTGCCTTGTCCTGCGGGCAGGCGGCGCCGTGCCTGCCCGCGGGACTGGGCGCTACCGGGTCGCACCTCCGAACCTCGAAGCGGCGGCCTGTCAATGTGCGGCCAGGAGCCGCAACAGTCGTCCTACCGGCGCCTGCATGATCGTCGATCCGCCAGCCCCGGGCGGCCGCGCTGTCGTCCGGGGTGATGCCCCGCCAGCGTGAGTTCACCGGCTTGTTCGCGGGTTCGGCGTGAGATCCGGCGGCGTCCGGAGGTGTCCGCCGCTGAGATGGCCCGTAGGTCAGCCCACCCGCGCCGAGGGCGCTAAGCCCTCAGCAGAACATCTTGGCACCCAGGTCAGCGCTGCGCTCGACCGCCAAGATCTTCCGCAGAACGGGGGCTTGCACCCCCAGGCACATGGGCGGGCTCTGACCGGCCCCGTCAGCGCGGCACCCCGGCGCTGCGGATCACCCGATCCGACAACCCGGGGGCTTCAGCCGCACCGCACCGCACCGCTGAAGGGGAGTCACCCTATGTACCACTTCTCGTTCGACGGCAACCTCGCCGCCGACGCCGAGCTCGAGATTTCCAAGTCCGGGCGCAGCGTCTGCCACCTGCGCGTCGGCCATGGCCGACGCGTCCAGAGGGACGGCGTGTGGGATGACGCGCCGACCATGTGGATCACCGTCACCGTCTGGGGCGATCTCGCCGAGCGCGCCGCCAAGTGGAAGAAGGGCAACACCGTCTTCGTCGTCGCCCGCGACGACCTGGCGCCGTGGGCGTACAACCGCCGCGACAACGGCGAAGCCGGAGCGCTGCTGCAGGTGACCGCCGCCGACATCGGCCTCAGCTCCCGCTTCGAGGAGGTCCAGGTCGTCGAGACCGAGACCGACGGCGCCAAGACGCCGTGGTCCGCGGACCTCGATGAGCCGGCCGAGCGGGAGCTGGAGCCCGCCTTCTAGTCCACGCATCCCGGGGCCGGCACGGCCGGCCCCGGCCCGGTCCTCTCGCCCATTCCTCGTCTTGGCAGGAGCCGCTCATGTTCGCGCAGATCGTCTACGAAGGCATCATCACCCGCCGGCCCGAAATCGGTGTTGCTGGTGACGGCCGTGAGTACACGCAGTTCGAGATCACCCACTTTCGCGAGTGGATGGACGGCAACAAGAAGCGCACGTCAGGCCGGCTCGTCATCGACATCCTCTGCTGGGGTGAACTCGCTCAGCAGGCCCGCAAGCTCAGCCTGCGCACCACCGTCACGGTCATCGGCAACACCCTGATGCCCTACGACAACAACGGCGTCCTCGGGCTGAAGATGTACGCCCGCGAGCTGAGCGTCAGCATCCGCGACGTCGGCAACCGCTCCACGGCCGGCCAGCGAAGCGGTCACCTCGTCACCAGCCCCGAAGGCGAGACCATCGCCGCCGAGGCGTGGCCCGACGTCGTCGGCAACCTCGAATCCGTTCACCGCCCCCGCTGACACCGGCCGTGCATGGCCCGGTCCCGAGCACAGCCCCGGGACCGGGCGGCCGTCCCCACGCGCGAAGGAGCCCCGGTTGCGCGCCATCACACCACCGATTCATATCCGCGTGCCGGCGGGCTGCTGCACCGGCTGGTACTTCGAGCACACCGACGATTGCCGCACTCCCACGGTCGCCCGGCCGTGCAGTGACTGCGGCGCCGATCCCGGCACCGGCCACAACCCGCACACCTGCTCCTGGTACTGGAGCGACAACGACACCAGCGCCTTCACCGGCATGAGCCTCGACGCGGCCCGATGGCCCGGCCGGTCATACGACGAGCACTCCGAGAACCGCTGAACCCACTCTTCGCACCGTCAGTCATTGCATCTCTTCGATCGAAAGGTGACGTCCATGCCCGAGAACGACGGCAACAAGCCCAAGAGCGTTCTGCGTAAGGTCCGCGAGCACCTGACCCACGACTTCGCCCACGTCTCCGGCCTGATCGGCCTGCACGTCGTCGCCCTCGCCATCCTCGAGCACACCCCGGCGCTGCCGATGATCGGCCTGCACTGAGCTCCTCGCTGGTGGGACACCCCGATCGGGGTGTCCCACCAGCGTCCCGTCTCAGCACATCCCCGCTTCTGCGCAAGGAAAACGAACATGAGTGCCTGGATCGTCGACCGCGACCACCTCGACCTTCTCCTCACCGCCGCTATCGATTGGAATGTCATCACCGCCGACCAGGGCGACGAGACCGGCCGGATGCTGTGGAAGGAAAACCTCACCAGCGTTGCCCACTGCTTTCCGCACGACCGTGACGGCGGCCGGCCCGGCCCTGACAGCTTCCGCGACCGTGACGTCGACACCTACCGGTACCAGCCTTACCCCGGCCGCATCGACCCCGACGTTATTCAAGCCGCCGCAGCCTCGCTACAGCACCAGTCGTGCGAGCACCCCGGCTGGAACGACAGCCCCGCCGCCCACTGGATCACCCAGCTCCGCCAGCTCGCTACCGACCGCATCCCGGCCTACCTCGCCGAACACGGCCCCATCGATCCGCAACGACAAGCTCCCGGCGAAACCGGCTGGTACACGCTGACCGACCTCAACGGACAACAGCAGATCGTATCCACCGACGGCTGGACCGTCCCTGACCGCGACGTCCTGCACCGCACCGCCGCACTGCGTACCGGGACAACGCCATGACCATCAGCGACAGCAAAGTGCCGACGTCCGATGCAGCGCACCGGCCGCGCGACCACAACCAGGCGCGCGGCCCGGGATCCGCGCTACCGAACGCCGCGCCGATGAAGCACGTCGTGCAGTTCTCCGGAGGCATCGGCAGCTGGGCGGCCGCCATGCGTGTCGCCGCCGAACACAGCACGGACAACCTCGTCCTGCTCGCGGCCGACACCAAGGCTGAAGATCCTGATCTGTGGAGATTTGTTGCCGACGCTGGATCACTGCTCGGCGTCGAGCCGATCGTGGTGGCAGACGGCCGCACCCCATGGCAGGTCTTCGCCGACCAACGATTCGTCGGGAACTCGCGAATCGCCCCGTGCTCGGTGCACCTGAAACAGCGGCCCTGCCGCGCCTGGCTGACAGCAAACACCAACCCGGCGAACACGATGCTGTACGTCGGGATCGACTCGAGCGAACAGCGGCGCACGCCGGCCATCGAAAAAGGGTGGGCGCCGTGGCCCGTGCGGTTCCCGATGTGCGAGCCGCCGCATCTGAGCAAGCAGGACATGCTCGACTGGGCCCGCGCTGAAGGCCTTCGGCCGCCCCGCCTTTATGAGCAGGGCTTCAGCCACAACAACTGCTTCGGAGTGTGCGTGCGGGCTGGTCAGCGCCAGTGGCGGCACCTGCTGCACATCGCTCCCGAACGGTATCGGGCTGCCGAAGCCGAGGAGGAGAAACTCCGTGCCCAGCTCGGCGACGTCGCGATCCTGAAGGAACAGCGTCAGGGGGTCAGCTACCCACTACCGCTGCGCGAACTACGCCGCAGAGCAGCTCTGTCGAGCCCGCCTGCCTGACGCCGGCTCACACGCTATGTCGCGAGACAGAGCACCGCAGCGCAACGGCGAACCCCGATGGCGATCAAGTCCGCCGAGCGGCGTGCGACCGCTCGCGGCCAATCGCGCTGAACGCCGATCCCGAAGGACGGGGTCATCGGTGTCGACAGCGTGCCCGGCCAAGCCGGTCGCGACGCCGGAAGGTCGGGACGCCATCGCGTGCGTAGCTGAGAACCCGGCGCCGCATCGCCGTCGTGCGGTGCTGTCCGCAGCAGGAGGGCAGAGATGGGTGTTGCCGACACCCGCGGCGCTGGGCTCCGCCACCGGCGGGGGGTGTCCCTATGGTTTTTGTCAAGCAGCGAGCGCAAGTTTTTCTACCGGTTTTTGCTGGTATTGCGTGCGGGTGCGGAGCATGGCGTGGAGGACGTCGACGCGGCGGCGGGCGAGGCAGATGAGGGCGGCGTTGTGTTTCTTGCCTTCGGCTCTCTTGCGGTCGTAGTAGGCCCGGCTGAGCGGGTCGGACAGGGCCGCGAACGCGGACAGGAAGAAAGCGCGTTTCAGCTGCTTGTTGCCGCCTTTGGGCGGGTGCTCGCCGCGGATGCTGGTGCCCGAGCGGCGGGTCACCGGGGCGAGTCCGGCGTAGGCGGCCAGGTGGCCAGAGGTCGGGAACGCGGCGACGTCGCCGACTTCGAGCAGGATCCGAGCTGCGGTCCTGACCCCGATGCCGGGCATCGAGATCAGGACCGAGGAGAGAGGGTGAGCATCAAGCATCTCCTCAACTTGGCCGGCGACCTGGTCACGCTGTATCAGCAGCTCACGCAGGCTGTCCGCCAACTTCGGCAGGATGGTCTCGGCCGCGGTGGTACCAGGAACGACCACCGTCTGGGCGTCCAGAGCGACGAAGACCTGCTCGACGAGGCGGGCGCCCATTCGCGGAGCTCGGCTCTTGACGATCTCGGCGAGTTTCGACCTGCCGGCCTTGCGCAGCCCGGCGGGGCCACCGCACCGCGACAGCAGCTCCAGCACGGCGGCATGCTGCACTTTCGGGCCCAGGACCCGTTCCAGCGGCGGGTGGATCTGCGTGAGCAGGCCACGGATCCGATTCGAGATGCGGGTGACCTCACCGGCGAGGTCGTCGTCGTAGCCGACCAGCATCTCCAACTCGGCAAGGGTGTCGTCACCGGCGTCGACCCGGCGCAGCGTGTGCGGCAGCGTCCGAGCAGCGTCGGCGATCACCCAAGCGTCGCGGGCGTCGGTCTTCGCGGTGCCGGGATGCAGGTCAGCGAGGCGGCGCATGACCAGGCCGGGCAGGTAGGCGATCTGGTGCCCACACGCTCGGGCGACCGCCACCGGGAGGGCGCCGATCGAGGCAGGCTGGTCGACCACCGCCAGGATCCGGCCGTGCCGGCCGAGTTTGTCGAACAGCTTGCGCAGCCCCGCCTCGGTGTTCGGCAGTGCCGCGTCATGCAGCCGTTTGCCCGCCGGATCGAGTGCAACAGCGTGATGGTCGGTCTTGCCGACGTCCAGGCCCAGGAACACGCCGTACTCGTTGGTCACTATTGGTCTCCCACGATGTCCATCATGGGCTCGGTCGCTGGTCAGAGCGTCGGACTGCCGGCAGCCACGTTACGGAGAGACCTACCCAGGATCGGGTGGCCGGGTCCCTATCAGCGGTCTTGCCGACGCCACCCGGCCCGGCGACAACACCCCCCGGATCATGCGTACGACAGGGGCAGTAAGTCATACCGGACCGAGCGACCGAGCAGCCCCCGGCTGGGGACGATCAAAAAGGTAACGGGTGTCCCTATGGGTTTCGTCAAGCTGCGAGGGCGTGGTCTGCCGGTCGGGGTTGGTAGGGCTGCTGGTCGCGGAGCATGGCGAATAGGACGTCGCAGCGGCGGCGGGCGAGGCAGATGAGGGCGGCGTTGTGGCGTTTGCCTTGGGCTCGTTTGCGGTCGTAGTAGGCCCGCGAGGGCGGATGCGCCAGCGACGCGAAGGCGGCGAGGAAGAACGCGCGTTTGAGCTGCTTGTTACCGCCCTTGGGTGGGTGTTCACCGCGGATGGAGATGCCGGAGCGGCGGGTGACCGGGGCCAGGCCGGCGTAAGCGGCCAAATGGCCAGGGGTTTTGAAGGCGGTGCCGTCACCGACCTCGAGCAGGATCCGGGCTGCGGTCCTGACCCCGACGCCGGGCATCGAGGTCAGGACCCGGGCAAGAGGGTGCGCATCAAGGATCCCTTCGACCTCACCGGCGACCTGATCACGCTGTTGAAGGACGCCGCGGAGACTGTCGGCCAGCCGGGGCAGGATCTTCTCCGCCGCGGCCGTGCCGGGAACGGTCACCGTCTGCTCGTCCAAAGCGGTCATGACCTGCCCGACCAGACGTTCGCCCATGCGAGGAGCGTTCTTCGCGGCGATCTCCAGCAGCTTGGAACGGCCGGCTTTGCGCAGCCCGGCCGGACCACCGCAACGCGACAGCAGCTCCAGCACCACCTTGTGCTGCACCCTCGGCCCGAGAACACGCTCCAGCGCGGGGTGGATCTGGGTGAGCAGCCCACGGATGCGGTTTGAAATCCGGGTGGCTTCGCCTGCGAGGTCATCATCGAAGCCGACCAGGACCTCCAGCTCGGCGAGGGTTTCGTCACCGACGTCGACGCGGCGCAGCGTGTGGGGCAGGGTGCGGGCGGCGTCCGCGATGACGTAGGCGTCGCGGGCGTCGGTCTTCGCCGAACCGGGATGCAGGTCCGCGATCCGGCGCATCGCCAGCCCGGGCAAATAGGCCACCTGATGACCGCAGGCTCGGGCGACCGCGACCGGTAGCGCTCCGATCGACGCGGGCTGGTCGACGACCACCAGGATCCGGCCGTGACGGGCGAGTTTGTCGAACACCTGCCGCAGTCGGGCTTCGGTGTTGACCAGCGCGGCGTCGTGCAGCCGCTTACCGCCGGGGTCTAGGGCGACGGCATGGTGGCCGTCCTTGCCAACGTCGAGACCGAGGAACACCTGGTAACCGCCGTGCACTTCGCCTCCCCGCGACGCTACCTCTCAGCCCGATCGCCAGTCCGGCGTCGACCGTCGGCAGCCACGTTACGAGGAGACCTACCCCAACCCGCCAGGCGGTCGTGTCCCTATCAGCGATCCGTCGACGCCACCCGGCCCGGCGACAACACCCCCCGGATCATGCGAACGACAGGGGCAGTAAGCCATACCGGACCGAGCGACCGAGCAGTCCCCGGTGGGGACGATCAAAAAGGTAACGGGGTCGTATCTCCGCTACGGGCGTGACTCCCGTTTGCCTATGCCAGCCACCGGCCCGCGTGGTCATTCACGACGCCGCCCACGCTCCGGCGATCAACCACTACGGCGTCTGGAGCCGCTCGCTGAGGGACCCGAGGTCGGCCCACCCGTGCCGAGGGCGCTAAGCCCCCAGCCGAACATCTTGGCGCCCAGGTCAGCGCTGCGCTCGACCGCCAAGATCTTCCGCTGAACGGGGGCTTGCATCCCCAGGCACATGGGTGGGCTCTGACCGGCCCCGTCAGCGCGGCACCCCAGCGCCGGGATCACCGAATCCCGGCGCGGGGTGCCGCATCAGCACAGCCTGATGGAGGCATGCACCATGACGGACAACGTCACCGACCAGATCACCAGCGCCACTCCGGACGATCAGGACTCCGCCGGTACCGGGCGGCCGGCCGCTCCGCAGGGATCGGTCTACCTCTCCGACGTCCTCGCCCGCATTCGCCAGCACGCCACCGACAACAACTGGTGCGGCACCGCCGAGTCCATCACCAAGCAAGCCCTGAACGAAGGGCTGTCGTTCAAGCCACTGCGCCGCGGGAGCGAGGGATGCGGCAACCTGTCCTGCCGGATCTGCTACGACGACGCTGCCGCTGACGTGGCCGACGAGCGGTTCACCGTGGCTGA
Source organism: Actinoplanes sp. GCM10030250 (assembly GCF_042666575.1). NCBI lineage: Bacteria > Bacillati > Actinomycetota > Actinomycetes > Micromonosporales > Micromonosporaceae > Actinoplanes > Actinoplanes sp. GCM10030250. The sequence goes on from NZ_JBHTDO010000010.1 coordinate 210,687, forward strand.
CTCCACCGATCCGTTCGTCACCAAGGCCCGCCTGAAGACGGCCATCCGGAAGGCCATCGACCTCGGCTACGGCGACGAGGAGTATTGCCGCCTGTACCGCGAACTCGTCGACGCCTACCAGCTGGACGAGGTCCCGCTTCCGGTCCGCACCTACACGGTCGCCTTCACCGTCACCGATGAACAGTTGGGCGGGCGACCGGCCGACCAGGCAGGCATGGCGTACGTCCTGAACTACTCGACCGTGGCGGACTTCGCCGTCTCGACCGAGTCCGCCGAGGAGACCACCGCCACCCTGATGCGGTAGTCATGACACGCTGCCCGGCCGATGCGAACCGGCCGGGCAGCGTGCCGCCTGAGCGATCCCCCGTCCCACCGTCGGTTTCACCGCGTCGGGCGGCGATCAACGCCAAGAGGACAAGTGGCTCAGGATCCGTCGCCTGAACCAGAGCGTTCCGGATGCGCGCCGGTAGCTTCCGCTGCGCAATGGCCGGCCCGTCAGCGGCGATGCCTCGTCTATGCCAAACCAGAGCGCCGCTCTGTGTCCCCTCGGGCCGACTGCGCGACCTCGACGGCTCCCGCGTGACGCCATTGCCATGGCCGCGTCGGCAGGTCCCCGTGGCTCTCTCTCGCCGGTCCCGGCATGAATGCTGCTCACCTCTCGTCGAAGGGCACCATCGTGACGCTGTTCTACATCGCGATCTACCACAACGTCGACACCCAGTTCCTCCCCTACGAGCCCGACCACACCCTGACAAAGGTCATCACCCACCGTCGTCACCTACCTGCCGACACAACGCCGGAACAGATCGGCAGCTGGGCGTTCCACATTTTCAACACCGACCTCGACGATCTACAGGCCAGCCGGGGCAAGACCGACGCCGGCGAGGTGGACTTCCTGCTCGCCTGTACCTACCGGCTGCTGCGACGACGCTCGCTGTCCGTCGGTGACGTCATCGCCGTCACCACCGACGAGAACACCACATGGCTGGCCTGCGACCCGGCCGGCTGGCGGCGCATCACCCGCCCGGAGACCCGCACCGGCACAGCCCTGACCGCCGCGACCGTTGATGAGCATCTGCGGCACAGCGTCGATGAGTGATCATCCCTGCCGCCAGCACCACCCCGGCCGCAACACGGCGCCTGCCTGACCGGCGACTGTGGCTTCTGCGGCACCCCGCTCGACAGCGTCGCCTCCGGCGAATGCCGGGCATGCCTGCGCCTCGTGTGCGAGGCCTGCGACGCCGGATATCAGGCCGACCTCGGCCCGATCTGCCAGCCGTGCACACCACCGGCGCCCACCAGCTCCGCCTGACCACCCGCTGAACCAGTAAGGACACGACGGCCGTGACGAACGACTCCGTGAACTGGGATCGCATCGCCGAACGACTCCAAACCGAGATGGCGAACCTCATCCACCACGAGCCGCAGCAGCGATACGGCAACGACTTCTATGCCGAGGCGCTGCGCCGGACGCTGGGATTCCGGCCGGCCGACGGGAACTTCCGGGAGCGCCTGGACCGCGGCGAAGGATTGACCACCGAGAGCTACGCCCGGCACCTTTACGACACCAGCGCGCTGGACCGCCTGCAGCGAGAGACCGCCGAACAGCAGGCCAGAGATGCGCGAGCCGAAACCCGGCGCGTCTACCGGGAAGCGGGCAAGGACTTCGCGGACCTTCTCCGGGCCCGCTGCAACGAGGTCTCGATGCCGTCATGGTACCGGCGCGAAGGTATCGCCTGGGCCGCCGCCATCATCGATCCCACCGTGCCCAAAGACCAGTACGGCAACGTCGTACAGCAGGCCGATGCCGGTGAGACGCAGTGACGCCCCTCAGACCGTACGAGATCAAGCCGGCCGTGCCCCGGCCTGGCACAACGACGGACCAGCAGCTCTAGGGCTGGCACCCCTCACACCGCGAGCTGCTACGCGAACTCTCCCTGCTCCAGAAAGTAGCCATCTGCCATGGCCGACAGCATCGCCATACACCTTCACATCGATCATCCCGAGCTACTGCCCGAGGGATACGCCGACGCGATCTGCACCATCTTCAACGAGCACGCGAGCGACATCACCGACGATTCCTCCCTGGACGACATCAGCGGTGTCGCCTTCGTCGGTACCCGCAACGACATAGCTGACGAGCTGTGCGCGCTGATGAAAGGCGGCATCCTACCGGCGCACCAGTTCAGCTTCACCGTCTACGAAGAGCCGCACCACGAGGCGCTCGGCACACTGCTGCGCTACACGCCCGGTGTCGGTGACTTCGAGGCTGACTGCACCAACACCGGGGAGGTCGTGCGCTCGTTCGCCGACATCGGCGAGGCCATCGCGTCGACAACCGACCGAGCAACACTGATCGCCGCGCTGGAGGCCAGATTCGGCAGAGCCGGCAGCCATTGCCAGGGTGAGACCGGCGGGTAGGGCCGCGGATCCATCAGCATCGCGCCGCTCTACTCACGCCAGTGCACAGTCGCCCTCTGCCGCCCGGTAATGCATGGAGGTTCGGTGCGCCTGTCCGTCCCCAGCTGTTGGCACATGCGCCGGTACTGCTCGGCAGATGATGCGCGTGCGCCGCACCTCGGGATGCATAGCCCAACGGCGAACGCGGCGGTATCACTGCGGGCCGCCGCGTTCGCCGGTCCTCAGCGATGACCGACCCGGTAGCAGCCGGCAAGCCCGGCAAAACATCTTGGAAGCGCAGCCCAGTGGTCAACGATCGGCAGCAGCGCTGCGCTTCCAAGATCTTTTGACCGCAAGTGTCTGGCTTGCCCGCCACCACTCGGGCCGGTCCCCCGTGGCCTCGTCAACGCGGCAGCGCCGGTGCAACCGGCGCCAGTCGCCCCGGGCTCACACCCATGGAGGCCACGCCTATGAACACGCCCACCACCAGCCGTCCCAACCCCAAGCTGCGGATCGCCGTCGTCGGCGGATCGCTGACCGGCCCCACCACCGCACTGCTGCTGCTGCACGCCGGCTTCGACACCGTCGCCCTCTACGAGGCCGTGCCCGCCAGTGCACCGCTGGGCGGCGGGCTGATCGGCCTGGAACACTCGGCGCTGGACGTCCTCGACCAGCTCGGCGTGCCGCAGGACGAGTTCGTCCGCTACAACTCCGAGGCGGTCATGCAGATCACCGTCCGCGAGCGCCGGCCCGGCGCCGAGCAACGCCACCTCTATGCCGGCCGCAACACCACCTGGTCGCTGCTGCACCCGGCGCTGGCCCGCCGCCTGCCCTCCGGGGTACTGCACACCGGCAAACGCGTCACCGGCCTGGACACTGAGCACGGCCGGCCGCTGCTGCACTTCGCTGACGGCGACACCGCGACCGCCGACCTGATCGTCTTCGCCGACGGCCGCGCCTCCACGGGGCGGCGGCTGCTCGACCCGCAACGGCAGTTGCACTACGCCGGCTACGTCGCGCACCGAGGCCAGAGCGACACCATCGTGCCGGGCCTGCTCGACTTCCTGCGCTTCGAACCCGATCGCAGCGGGATGCAGTTCAACGTGGCGCCCATTCCCGGCGGCACCGACTGGACCTTCTACCTCGGGGCCACCGCCGCCCAGTACACCGACTTCTTCGGCGCCGCACCCACCCGGCGCGTCTTCGCCCTCCCGCAGCACGTCACCGGCACCGCCCACGCCGCCGTCGACGACAGCGCCCAGCGCTATCTGCCCGACGAACAGGCTGCCCTGGTCCACGCCACGAACACCCGGATGGGCGCCGCGGTCATGGACATCGACCCGCCGACCCGCATGGCCTGGCCCGTCGGCGACGGGCACGCCGTGCTCATCGGCGACGCGCTCGCCCCGGTACGCCCGCACACCGCCCGCGGCGCCAACAACGGCATCGAACAAGCCGCCGGCCTTGCCGCCGCGCTCACCCAGCACCGCAAATACGGCGCCGACCTGGCGACCGCCCTGCACGGATGGCAGCACCGCCACCTGCCCGCCGCGGTAGCCGCAGTGGAACTCGGTCCGGCCCTCGCCCGACAGCACGGTCTCGGCGCCTGAATCCGGATGTGGCCGGTCCAGGTGCAATCGCACCTGGACTGGGACCACCCGCCGCCGTCACACCAAGAAACCTGAAGTCGGGCACTGCCCAGTGCACCGAACCCTGTGACGGCCGCGCAGCGGCCAACAGCAGGAGCGCACGAAGTCCTCGCGCCGGGTGGCGCTGCCGCCCGGCGCGAGTTAGTTCGGGAAGAGATTGGCGCCGCGGGGGGCGGTTGACCCGGCCGGCGCCACGATGCGTAACCGCGGCGGTCGTGTGTCGAGGGCCGAACATGGCGCCCCTGGCGGTGCCGGATGCTGGCTGGCCGCCGGTGCCGGACAGACGCACATGCCAGTCCTCATGGATGACCGACCCGTCCGGCGGCGGGCAAGCCGGCAAAACATCTTGGCCGGATTGCTGCGCTGCACCGGCCAAAGATCTTTGACCTCAAGTGCTGGCTTGCCCACCGGCAGGCCACGCCGGTCCCACCTGGGCCCGTCAGCGCGGCTGCCCGGTCACCACCGGCGGCAGCCGCACCGGTTCACCGCAGGGAGGCAGCGCCATGTTCCAGCACCTCGACTTCACCGACCGCCGCACGCGCCGCGACACCGGCCTCAACCGCCCCCGCGCCGCCCGCAAGTTCGTCCTGGTCGGGGAGAAGGAGTTCTACGACACCGCCAGCCCCGCCGACTACCGGGAGTTCCAGGTCGTCCAGGGCTACAACCAGCGGTAGAACACTCAGGTGCGGAGGACCTCCGGGTCCTCCGCACCCGTCTGCCGCAGGACTGGCGGGCCGGCGCGAGCTCAACCCGGCCGGCCGTGGCCGGCCGGTAGAAAGGAGCGGCCTACGGCCGCGCTGTCAATGCCCCTTTTCCGGCCGTCGGCTGGCGCTACGAGTGTAGGTCGCTCACGGCCTCCACCAAATCCACTGCGGGCTCATAAAACATCATGCACAACCCGCATGATCTTTTAATCGAAACCCCCGCAGCGAATTTGGCTCCAGCCGCTCCCAACCTGGCGAGCAAGCTCGCCCCCCACGGCCGAAAAAGCGGCCAGCCGCCGTGCGCGCGCCCGTGACCAGCAGGAACGCTTACGCAATGCGTCACAGCGGGCGCGCGAAACCCCAAAAACATTCATTCTTAAATGCGCTGGACATCGACTTCAGTCATTTAGTGCTATACCATTAATGCAGTCAGGGAAGCCAAGCCCCGACCAATACCAATCATTACAATTCAACAGAGAGGCTTAATCATGAGCCGCCACGAACTCAAGCCCGTGGACCCCAGCGTGTCCTGTGCCGTCGCCGGATGGGAACGCACCTTCGGCACCTTCTTCGCTCAGGTCTGGCTCACCACCAACGACAACGAGGACGACGCCCCCGACTACGACCTCGGATGCGACTTCCGGGAGATCACCGAGGCGAAAGTCATCATCGACATGCTCAGCGAGTACGCCGAGATTCCCGATGACCTCGTCGACAAGCTCAACGCCGACGCCGCACGCGAAGGCATGTGCGAAGTTCCCGCCGCCGTTCAGATCATGAGCGGCTACGCACCCGCCCCGATCGATTGGGACAACTTCGAGCCGCCGTTCTAACCACCGCGATCCCGGGGCGCGCACTCAGCGCGCCCCGGGGGCCGTCAGCGAGCCGCCCGCATGGCGGCCGCGTCGACGCGCATCGAGCACGCCGCCCCGGGCTGCCGCACCCGCCACTCCCGGCCGCACCACCACAGTCCCTCAGTCCTGGCCCGTGGAGCGCATAAAGATGGGCCGACGGCCCCACAAGGGGGAACATCCCCCGAAAGGGAATGCACAGCCAAGTCCGCCGGCCCAATACCAACCATCACATCGGCGCGAACGCCGAGAGAGGCAGAACCCCACCGTAGCGCGCCCATCGGCCACGATCAACGCTCCACCCGCAGAATGACACCACCACCCGCGCACCCCCGGAGGCTCGCCCGCCATGCCGCTCATCAACAACGATCGTCTAGGCCGCTCCGTCGTCGGATGCGGCGGGACGCTCGCCGTCATCGGCGTCACCCTCGCCGCTGCCGCCGCGCTCCTGCTGATCGCGATGCTCATCGTCGGTCGCTGAGCTCACGTCCGCCCGTTCCCCACTCCGCCCCGCCCGACGAGGCACACCCGAGCCGCGTGGACGGCCACGCCGCCGCATCGCCACAGTCCCGCCGCCGGTCAGAGTCTCCAGCTTTCCGGTCACGGTCTCGCCCGCCGCACGGCGCAGCGCCTGTTGCATCCGGGCCGGACTCACCCCCGCCAAACGGCCCGCCCGATCGGCAGGCATCAGCGCACCCAGCACCGCCAAGGCCACATCCTCGCCCGCCTCAGCATCACTCACGGCAGCGTCGAGCGCCGCGAGCTCCGCCGCCCGACGCTGACGCGCCTGCTCCACCGCACCGCTCGCGCCGAGAACCGCCACCAGCGCGGTTTCCTCCGCCTTCTGCTGCTGCCGCAGTGCCTGCACTGCCTCATTACTCGTCTTGCTAGCCATGCTGGCCAAAATACCTTCACCACCAGCCTTCCTGCCATTGCCAAGAATGGTTTAACCATCGTCCTAAAAAGTTTCCCCATCGTTTAACAATCGTCGCACTATATGCTTGCTGCACAAACGAGAGCTCATCCCTCTACTCGTTCTACGATCTAGCACACCCCCTGGCATTCAAATGTCGAAAAGGGCCTACCCGCGCCCTACTCTTGGCGTCATGCTCACGGTTACCCGCATCGCACCCGGGGCCGGGATCACCTATCTGACCCGGCAGGTAGCCACCGGCCGGCACGACTTTCGCCCAGCTCAACCCCACTCCGTCGTCGCCTACCACGCCGACCCGACCGCCCACGGCGAAGCACCCGGCTGGTGGGCCGGGCAAAGCAACGCATTGTTCGGCGTCCACGGCGACGTCACCGAACAGCAACTACAACGACTGCTCGCCGAGGGAAAGAACCCCGTCACCGGCGAACAACTCGGCAGGTTGTGGCGGCAATACCAGCCGATGGACGACGCCGCCCGCCAAGCCGCCGTCGAAAAAGCGTGGGCCAAACTCCCGCCAGACGCGACCTACGAGCAGATCGCCCGCGTGTGGCTCAACATCTGGACCGCCCCGGAACGGCGTCCCGTAGCCGGTTTCGACGTCACCGTTTCCCCGGTGAAAAGCGTCAGCCTGCTGTGGGCTTTCGGCGACGACAGCATCAAGAAGCAAGTGATGGCGGCCCACCACGAAGGGGTCCGAGCCACCCTGGAACACCTGCGCGCCCACGGCGCGTTCACCCGGCTCGGCACCAACGGCCTGGTGCAGGTCGACACCGACGGCCTCGCCGCCAGCGTCTGGGACCACCGCATGTCCCGGGAGAAAGACCCACAACTGCACTCGCACATCATCGTCAGCTCAAAAGTCCGCGTCACCCGCAACGGCCGCCATGACTGGCTGTCGCTCGACAGCCGCGCCTTCTACCAAGCCAGCATCGCCGCCCGCATCGCCTACGAACGCGCCGTCGAAACCGAACTCGGCGGTCGGCTCGGCGTTCGGTTCGCCGCCCGGGAAGGCTCCCCGATCCGCGAGATCATCGGGTTCACCCCGCGCATGCTCGCGCACTACTCCAAGCGCCGCGCCGCCATCGAAACAGAGATGGACGAACGGCTCACCGACCCGTCAGCAGGCCGAGAACGCGTGCGGGCGGGCCGGTGGCGGCGCCGCGCACAAGACGCCACCCTGCGCACCCGCCAGCTCAAGGACGGCCCTGAATCGACCCGCGACGCCGTGTCTCGCTGGCATCGCGAAGACCGAGTCGCCGGTCTGAACACCTCGACCTCGGTCCGGCAGATCGTCGCCGGCACGTTCAGCGACCACATCGGCCACGCTGCGGTGCAGGTCTTGCGCGAGGCCGAACGCACCCTGGCCGGACGCCGTCGGGACCCCGACAGCCTGCATCACGCCGCTGTTCGCCTCGGGATCCGCGACGACGCGCAGCGCCACCTTGTTGTCGATGCCGCGGCCCGACGGGTTCCTCACCTGGCGGTCGAGCAGGCGATCCACGACCTCAGCGCCGAACGGGCGGTGTTCACCCTCGACCACCTCGAGCTGGCCATCGGCCGAGTCCTGCACGTGCCTGCCGGCACCGCCCGCACCGCCGACTGGCAGCACGTCCAGCGCCTCGCCGCCCACGCCGTACGCACCCACGCCGCCGGCCTGCGCGTCCTAACGCCGCCAGCGCTGATGGAATGGGGCGACACCCTCGTGCGCGGCAGTGACCAGCAGAGCATCTACACCCGCCACCGCGACCTGCAACTGTCTACCCAGCCGGTCCTGGCCGCCGAGAAAGAACTCATCGCCTACGCGACCCGGCGCGGCGCTACTCCGGCCGCCCGAGCGCTGCTCGAGAATGTCGCCGGCGAACTCGACCTGAGCCCGGAGAAGCGAGAAGCACTGCGGTTCGCCGTCGGCGACGACCGGCGCGTCACCGGCATCGTCGGCCCAGCCGGCACCGGAAAGACCTACCTGCAGCGAGCCGTCGGCGTCGCCGCACACCGAGCGAACACTCCCGTGCTCGGCCTGACCGTGTCGCAGAACGCCGCGTACGTGCTCGCCGAAGCCACCCGCGAAGGCGGATCGCCGGGCATCCGGACCGAGAACATCGCCATGTGGCTGCACGCCCAGCACACCCCACCCGAGGGCACCACCCCAGCGGATTGGACCTTCGCTCCCGGCCAGTGGGTCATCGTCGACGAGGCATCCCAAGCCTCCACCCTCGACCTGGTCCGCCTCACCCAGCTGCTCGACGCCGTCGGCGGGAAACTGATCCTGGTCGGCGACCCCGAGCAGATTTCGGCGATCGGGCCTGGCGGCATGTTCCGGTACCTCGCCTCCCTCGGCAACACCACCACCCTGACCGAGGTCCGACGTTTCGCCGAAGCGTGGGAAGGCCCGGCGTCGCTGCGGCTGCGTGAGGCGGACACCACTGTGCTTGCCGAGTACGACCGGCGCGGCCGGATCCTCGGCGGCGACCGCCAAAACCTCACCCGGCGGGTCCTCGACGGGTGGGCCGCCGACATCATCCAGGGCCGCTCCAGCCTGATCATGGTCGAAACCGAGGCTGAGGCCGCCGACCTCGCCGCGCAGGCCCGGCGCATCCTGATCAGTGCCGGCCTCGTCCAGGACGGCCACGCGGTCACGCTCGCCAACGGCACCCGCGCGAGTACCGGCGATCTGATCGTCACCCGGCGCAACAACCGTGACCTTATCGCCGAGGACCGGTTCGTCGCCAACCGGGACCAATGGCAGGTCCTCACTGTCCGCCAGGACGGCGCCCTCCAGGTCCGGCACACCACCACCCAAGCCGCCCTGGTGCTGCCCGCTGCCTACGTTGCCGAGCACGTCCAGCTCGCTTACGCCGCGACCGTCGACTCCGCTCAAGGCCGCACCGTCGATGTCGGCCGCGCCCTGGTCGACTCCGCCACGACCCGGGCCAGGCTGTACGTCATGGCCACCCGCGGCCGGCTGCTCAACCAGATCGCCGTCATCACCAGCGACGAACCACCCGAAAGCCACCCACCACAGCCGCCCACCGCCGGGATCACGGTGCTCGCCGACATCCTGCGCACCGACACCACCGACCGCTCCGCCACCGAGGCCGAGCAAACGCTGTGGGCCGACGTCGACGCCCTGAGTCGCTGGGGTGCAATCTACGACGACCTCACCGCCCGCGCCGCCGCCCCCCGCTACACCGGCGTCATCCGCCGCGTGGCCGGCGACACCGTCGCCGCGAACCTCGCCGCCGACCCGGCCATGCCCGCCATCGCCGCCCGGCTGCAGGGCCTCGCCGCCGCCGGCTACGACCCCGAACAGGTCCTCGCCGCGATCGCCTCCGAACGGGAACTGCACAGCGCCCGCGACACCGCCGCCGTGCTCGCCTGGCGCATCGACAACGCCTACCGCGACATCCGGCCCGACCCGACCGTAGCCATCAGTGGCCCCCACGCCGGCACCTACACCGACCGGCTACCCGACCTCGTCGGCGACATCGGCGCCGCCCTCACCGACGTCGCGGCCATCTGCGACCGCCGTATCGAAGCCCTCGCCGAGAATGCCGCGCAGCACCAGCCTGCCTGGAGCCGTGCTCTCGGCCCCCCGCCAGAGGACGAAGCCGGACGCCAGCACTGGCTCTCCGGCGCCGCCGTCGTCGCCGCCTACCGCGACCGCTACGCCATCACCGGCGACGACCCGATCGGCCCGGAACCCTCCGACCGTGACCCCGCACGGTGGGGAGCCTGGCACCGCGCCCAACTCGTCCTCGGCATCGCCACCCTCACCGGCAAGATCACCGCCGCCTCCGACAGCCAGCTGCGAACCCTCATGGAAGCGCAACGCGCCGCCGACCGCGCCGCACCGCCCTACGTCAGCGGCGAACTCCGTAACACCCACACCCGGCTTGTCGCCGCCGAACAGCACCTGCGCGACAGCCGCATCACGCTCGCCACCGCCCAGCACCACGCCACCACCATCACCGCACCGACACCGGCGCCGGCCTGGTGGCGACCCACGGCAGCCCGTACCCGCACCGCCACCGAACAGCACTCCGCAGCGGTCGCCGCGCTGCGCGCCCAGGTCCTCGTCGACGAACTCGGCGCACGTCTCGACCACGCCCGCGCCCGCGTCACCGCGGCCGCCGACGACGTCGCCGTCCTCGAGGAACGCCACCGCGACTGGAACACCTGGTATCAGCAGGCCCTGCCGATCCGCTACGGCGGCCTGGCCGCCGCGGCCGAATCCGCGCGCCGCGCCCGCAACCTGGCCACCAGCACCCGGCGCCTGGCCGACGCCGCCCGCCAAACCGCTGACCGCGTCCACGCCGTCGACGCCACCCGCCCCCAGCAGCACACCGCTCCCGTCCGCCAGCAACTCGCCGACCAGGCCGCCGCCAGCCAGCACCGCGTCGCCGACACCACCGACCCGGATCTGCCGCAGACCGAGACACCAGATCTGGACCTCGGCCATGACTGATCAGCACACGGCGGACGAGTTGCACCCCAGCAGGCGGTCACACCACGGGCGCGCTGATGGCTGACTATCGTCTGGCGTTCGTCGACGAAACCGTCATCGAACGCCGCAACCGCACCGGCCTCTACCTGTTTGCGGGAATCGTCATCGACGGCGCCGACCTACCCGACACCATCACCGCCGTGCGGCAGGCCACCGGCAACAACAGCTTCCACGCCACCGACCTATACCGGCGCGGCTTCCACTCGCGGATCACCGCGCTGCTCGACACCATCATCGAGCACGCCGGCTGGACCTTCTACGTCGCCCAACCGATCGGCCCCCGCGACCGCGAGCAGTCACGGCAACAGGCACTTGGGCGGATGCTGCACCAACTCGACGAACAGAAAGTCCACGACGTCATCGCCGACACCCGTGCCGGCCCCGATGAACAAGCCCAGACCCAGCGGGAGGGACGCAAAGTCAGCATCGCCGACGCACCTGACACCGACACGTACAAGAGGCTGGTCCGCAGCCGGCAAATCAATGCCCGTATGCGGATGCTGCACCGTGACGACCGGCAGCAACCAGGGCTGTGGATGGCCGACGCCGCCGCTTGGGCACTGCAACGCGCCGTCGCCCACGACGACCCGCAATGGTGGTCCCGGATCACCGACACCGCCACCGTCCTCGACGCACACACCGGCCGAGAACTGACCGTGACAAGCAACAGGGCCGCTCCACCACAACCTACAAGTGGCGAGCGCGGCCCCGAACACCTGAGCCAGAGTGCTCAAGCATCCTTGTTGTCAGCACCACCCTACCCGCAACCTCACGGGCCAGCGAACCAAGTAACCGCGCCCATCCACCCGCTCGCCGATCTGCTACGCCAGATCGAAGCAGCCGCCACCCACCACACCCAGCAACAGATGCTGTGCAGCATCCGCGGCCTCAACCGTGTCATCACCGCTGTAGCCGACGCCGTCGACGCCTCCACGCAGTCGATGCCAGCGAGGCCAGCATCGGTACCGCGCACACCCCACACCGGACCGGAGCCTTCGGCCGCAGCAGTCGACACCGAACTGACCATCGAATAGGCAGCCGTGACAGTGGGGTCCGTACCGAAATCGACCTCCGCTACGGCGGCTCGCAACCAAGGTGGCCGGCAAGGGCCGAGAAGGAAGGTTTCGCGGGCGCCGAGGACGCCGCCCGTGCCGTGCTGGCCGGTTGGACGGTTCGTGACCTGACTTCGACGAGTTCGCATGAGCGACGAACCCGCAATCAAGGTCGCGGGCATGCGCCCCGTTCCCGTTGCCCGGCGAGAAGAGGCGGCATCGCCGGGCGCACGAGGAAGCCCGGCGGATGCTGGGACACGCGGAGAATATATCGAGTCGCGCGGTGACGCGGATGGCGCTGCTGAGCCGCCACTACACTCCCCCACGAGCTGATCATGGGGGGATCATGGAACTGACCGACGTCCTGGACGTATTCGAGCGCCTATTCAATGCGGCGCAGCACCCCGACATCGCCGAAGTCCGCCGGTACGGCAAAGGCACCGCCGAGTCCCTCGCCGGCGTCGACCTGCGGGACCAGCGTGACGCCCACATGTACCTGTCAGGCCCGACCACGTGGAAGGGCAAGGAGACCCCGCTGGAGGTGCCCGAGCAGCTGCCACCGCCGCGGCTGGGGGCGCAGCGGATCGCCGTGCTCGCCGCCCAGCTGCTCGATGCCGCGAAGCCCGCCCAGTTCCGGGCGTGGCGGCTGGTCGCCCTGGAGAACCTCGGCCCGACGGACCAACGCGGTACGGTGCCCGCGGGTGTGAGCGTGCTGTGCGCGGACGGCAGCCGAATCCTGCTGCGCGCGACCTCGGGTGCTTCGCAGACCCCGTACCCGGCGGAGGACCCATTCCCGCAGTGGCGGGTTCCGACGCCGATTACCGTTTGACCGTTTCCGGCTGAGGCGCCGTTCGCGTGTCCCGTGTGACTGTCCGCGATAGTTGGCGGAATGGCTTCGGTCGTGAGAATGGGTCCTGAATGAGCGTCTTCTTCGGGCCCAGGGTGCACTGTTTCGCCGTGATCAATGGGCGTGAGTTTGGGTCCCACCTTGCAGACGTCGGCGGGTGAGCGCGAGCATGTCGATCAGCCAGCCCGGTCCGCCGGTGATGTCGTGGGCTTGTAGGACGGCGTCGAGCTCACGGACCCGGTCAGGTGGGATCACCTGCAGGCGGTGGTGGGTGACGCGTTGGAACAGGTGCGGCAACGGCGGCCCGAATTTCCGCTCGTAGCCGTCGTAGCGGCTCAGCAGCGGGACCTTGCCGTTGGCGTCCTTGACGCGGCGGATGATGCGGGCCAGGACCGCAACCAGATCGGGGTCGGCCGGGATGACCCGTTCGGTGTCGGTCTTGGACGGGCTGATCTGCAGCAGCGGCACCTTCTCTCCGGTGGGAGCCTGGTATTGGCGCAGACTCAGGTGGGTCACCTCGAGCAGCTCTTCGATGCGGGCGCCGGTGCGGCGCAAGACCTCGACGGTGGCCCAGGTCCAGAAGGCATTGTCTTCGAGACGTTCAACGTCGAAACGTGGCCCGGGCTCGTCGAGCGGGACGGCGAACAGCGCAGTCGGCCGCCAGTGGCTGCGTTCACGGCCGGCGCGCTGGAACCGTTCGCTGGCAACGGTGAACTCTTCCCCGGGCCGGACGTCGCGGATCGTGTCGAGCAGTACTCGGGTTCGCTCAAGGTGCTCGCTGGCGGCGGCGATCAGTCGCGGCAGGACCGGGATGAGGGTCCTGGTGCGCTCCTGCATGCGGGCTTGCCGCTGCCGGGTCTCCTTGACGTAGCCGCGGACGTCCGCTTCGCCGATCGGGCATGGAGCCGCCCAGATCGCCCACCGGGCAGGGTCCTCCAGCGACCACTGGCGCAGATCCAGATAGAGCGACCGCACTATGAGCAGCACGGTGTGCACGTTGCGGCGCGGTCTTCCATTGGGCAGGGTGCGGACGCGTTGCTTCCACGCCTGCGCCACCGAGTCGGGCAGGTGCAGGGAGTTGATGCCAGGGTGGTGACGCTCCAGATCGGCCCAGAACAGGTCCACCAGTGCCTGGACTTGGTTGACCAGGGAGCCGTAGTCGAGTGCTGCGGCGCGTTCGGTCAGGTAGTGCACGAGCACGTCGCGGACCGGCCGGCAGGCGACCAGGTAGCGGTCCACGAGTTCGGCCACCGACAACTGCCCACGGGATCGGGCCTGGCGCAATGTCGTCGGCAAACCGTGGAGGCCGCCGGCAGCGTGCAGGATCTCGTAGGCGAACGGAAGCGCGGCCACCGTCCTGCCGCTGCCGCGACGAGCGTCGGCGTAGGTGATGAAGTCGGCCAGGTCCAGCTCCCGCGGGTCTTTGCCGGTCACGATCACCATGCGGGTCAGCAGGTTCACCGCCTCCGCCGCATACTCGCCGGCGCCGCGATCGGACGCGGTCTGCTCCAGTTCGGCGAAGACACTGGCGTGATTGTGCCGGCGGAACGCGGCGTAGACGCCCAGCAGCCGGCTGCCGCAGAGCCACGGGTAGGACGGGCGGACGGCCCGCAGCACGATCAGGACGCCAAGTCCGGCGGTCAGCCGCTGCCGCTGTCCTGCCGTCAACCCGGCCGGTCCCCACCCGGTTCCGGCTTCATCGCCGTCGGCCAGCAGCCACCGGTCCTGCCAGCCCTCGCCCGGGAAGGACTCCAGCCAGTCCAGCACCCGGGCGAGCCCGCGTCGCTGCCGGGACCGCTGCTGGTGGGTCGGTTCGACGAGCAACGCCTCGGCCAGCCGCACGAGCTCGTCTCGGCCGGCATTGTCCCGGCCGCCGACCACAGCATCGGCCTCCGGAGGCGGCTTCTGCCCGCTGGGCAGGACCGTAGGTTCGCGCAGGCTGACCGGGGTGCGGGCGACCCGTCCATGCCGAGCCATCAGACGTCCCCGAACACGTCGGCGAGGTCCTGCGGGTCGTAGTCCCAGCCGGTCAATGGCTTCGGCGACGCCCTGGGGCGGGTGTAGTGCTCGTGGACCTTGGCGATCACCTCGTCGGTGCGCGGCCGCAGGTAGCCGCCGGTGGTGGTGATCCGGCGGTGCCGCATCACCTGCTGGACGTCGACGAGGGTGACGTCCGGGTCGTCGATCAGGCGCAGACACAGAGTGTGCCGCAGGTCGTGCCAGGTGATGTTCGCACCGATCCGGGCGTTGATCCGGTTCAGGACCGCCCGCAGCGCGGTGTAGGTCAACGGGCGCAGCGGATGTCGGCGGGTCCACCACAGCGGCTCGTTCAGCCGCGGACGGACACCGTCGTCGGCGAGTTCGCCGAGGTAGAGCGCTAGCCACGCGAACGCTTCCGGCGAGGCCGGGCATGCCTGCTTCGCCCCGCCGAGACCCTTGGTCTGCACCCAGATCCGGCCGTCACCCGGCTGGGCGTCTGCGACGCTCATCCCGAGCGTCTCTGCGGCTCGGGCGCCGCTGGACAGGAACATGCTCACCAGCGCGCGGTCGCGGTTGCAGGCCAACGCCGCGAACACGTCGTCGAGCACGCGATCGGGCACCGCGCGCGGCTCCCGGTCGGGCTGCTTCTGGCGGTAGGCGCCGCGCCGGTGCAACCGGAACGGCTCGAGCGGATTGTGATGGCCGTTCAACCGCCTTCCGCTGCGTGACTGCGGCGGCACCGGCGAGACGACCGGGCCGAGGCCGCAGCCGAGCTGGAAGTCGTAGAACGCGGCCAGCACCGAGGTCGCGTGGTTGATCGTCGCCGGTGCGTATCCGGCCGCCAGGTGTGCCTTGCCGGTCCGCGCGTTCACCGAACCCGGCGCCGGCGCGTCCGTCCGGCGTCGGTCCCGGGCCGGGTTGTGACTGGTCCGCAGCCACAACACGAAGTCGCGGACCTCGGAGCGGCTCGCCCGGTCCCACGCCACATCGACCGCACCGAGGAACCGGAACCAGCGCAGCAGATCGTAGCCATACGAGCGGCACGACGCCGCGCTCGAGCCGCACGCCAGCAGATCACGCAGAAACGCGCTCACCGCCTCGATCGGCTTACCCGCACCGTCGCGCACCACCCAGGGCAGTACCCGCATCACCGGTCGAGACGACGCTGCCGGCCCGGATTACCACGAGTGCGGTCACGTCGCGTCGCACCAACGCCTGATCGTCCTCTGCCACGTCTTCCATCCCAAGATCGGCCTGGAAGGAAGCGTCACGGACTACGCGATCAGAACGAAATGCGACGCGCCGGTAGTGCGGTCAACAGGTCGGTGGACGGCTTTGCCGGAGAACGACAGCCGTAACGCGAACAGCATGCAGGTCACCGGCTCGCCGCGCAGGTTGATCGTGACCTCGCCGAAGTCGACCTCCGCCTCCTTGCCCGGGCGGTGGGTCTGCGGGAAGAACACGTTGACCGGCCCGCGCCCGGCCTCGACACGGATCTTCGGTTTGCGGTCGGCGACATAGCGGCGCACCACGGAGTACGACACTCCGAGCATGCCGTGCTCGCTGATGAGCCGGTCGTAAATCCTGGTCACTGTGTGCCGTTGCTTGCGGGGCGCGTCCAGATCCGCGCGCAAAATGGCGTCGACGATTGGTTTGAACTCGTCCAGCCTCGACGCCCGCGGCGGCATCGGCTTGCGCGGTTGGGGCAATGCTGACTGCAAAGCCGCGCGGATCGTGCGCCGGCTCACCTGATACTTGCCGGCCATCGCCCGCACCGACATGCCAGCGCGCGAGTCCCGGCGGATCGCCGCGAACAGGTCGACCTTCGACATCGGCGGCATCAGCGGGCTCCCGTCAGACCTGCCGATGCTCCCACCGGCTCAGGTGGGTCCGAAACTGGTGAACATCGAATCCACCCGATCGAGGTGGGGCGGGAACTGATGAACAAACCGCTGGCCATCGACCGTCTGACCACACCTAGCGAGGTAGCTGGATCCGATTGGCGATGTTCGCGCGAACAGTTGGGACGCGGTGTGCTGAAGCGCTAGCGGAACCGGTCGACGGTGACGGGAATCAGTCCCTGCTGCCGCATCTGCGTCGTCAGACCACGCAGTAGAACACCGACCGCCTCGTCGCGCTCGCCAGCCAGATCGCAGGTCACGTCCAGGCCCCAGGCAGCGCCGGCAGCGACTCGACGCAGATCCCAGCGGAAGGAATCACCGGACACCTGGCGACGCACCGCTCCTAAGATCCGAACCTCGGGATCGGCAAGGTC